>CBFHPD010000064.1:0-18800 GCA_965657495.1 uncultured Flavobacteriales bacterium | reverse complement strand
CCTTGTGATCGAAGAGCCGCTCAACCTCGCGGCCGGCATCAGCTACACCATCGAAGACAACGACCCGGAAGGGTTCGAGATCACCCCTTCGACCGCTGATGAAACGGACGCCCTGTACAACGCGGAGGCGAATGTCATCGTGCCGGCGGCGTGGAACCACCTCGTGATGGCGGACGTGCCGGAGGGCGCGCTCGGCATCCCGGGCACGTCGGCGTTCACGGTGCATGTGTTTGTTCAAGAAGCGGCGTACGCCATAGCGGCTGCCGGCCTGGGCCAAATCCCGATCTACTCCGACATCGCCGCCCTCAGCCTCGAGTCCGGCAACTGGGTCGTCGCCCCCGGCATGGACCTCCAAGCCGCCATCAGCCGCGCCGAGGCCGGCGACACCATCGACCTCGCCAGCGGCACCCATTCGATTGCAAGCACCATCAACGTCAACAAAGGACTGACGATACAAGGTGCTTCCGAGGAAGGCACCGTGTTGGTCTGCGAAGACCTCGTCGGAGCGTACGGCTTGGCCGTGTCGGCGGCCAGCTGCACCCTCCAGGACTTCACGGTGGACGGAGCGGGCGAAGCGGTGTTTGGCATCCACATCCAACCGGGGACGTCCAACATCCACCTGAGCGGCATCACCGCGGAGAATTGCGTGCAGAACGGCATCTCGCTCACCGGCACCACGAACACCGAAGGCGCGAACACCATCACCGGCATCACCGTGCGCGACAACGGGCTCACGGGCCTCGGCCTCGGCGCCTCGCAATACGTCACCATCAGTGACGTGACCGCCTCGGGCAACGCCGGAAGCGACATCGGCATGTACATCGGCGACTACGAAGGGCAGCGCAACGACCACCTCGTGATCGAAGAGCCGCTCAACCTCGCAGCCGGCATCAGCTACACCATCGAAGACAACGACCCGGAAGGGTTCGAGATCACCCCTTCGACCGCGGATGAAACGGACGCCCTGTACAACGCGGAGGCGAATGTCATCGTGCCGGCGGCGTGGAACCACCTCGTGATGGCGGACGTGCCGGAGGGCGCGCTCGGCATCCCGGGCACGTCGGCGTTCACGGTGCACGTGTTTGTGCAAGAAGCGGCGTACGCTTTGGCCGCCGCCGGCCTGGGCCAAATCCCGATCTACTCCGACATCGCCGCCCTCAGCCTCGAGTCCGGCAACTGGGTCGTCGCCCCCGGCATGGACCTCCAAGCGGCCATCAGCCGAGCCGAGGCCGGCGACACCATCGACCTCGCCAGCGGCACCCACGCCCCCGCATCGACGACCACCGTCAACAAGGCCCTGACCTTGCAAGGCGCGGGCAGCGACCTCACCACGCTCAACGTGGGCGGCTTCAACAGCTACGGCCTCCACCTCGTCGCCAGCGACATCACCGTCAGCGGCATGACCATCCTCGGCGATGCGGAGACGAACCAGTCCTACATCTTCAAGGTCGGAACAGGCAACGCAGGCCCTTGCGAGAACATGGCCTTCAGCGACTTGCGCGTGGGCCAAACCCAACGCACGGCCATCGATTTCAACGGCGTCAACGGCGCCACCCTGACCGACATCGAGGCCTTCGGCGCCACGGCCGGCTTCGGCTTCTCCATCTCGAGCAGCCAGAACATCACCGTCACCAACCTCACCACCAGCGGCAACGCTTGGGGCGATGTCGGCATCTTCCCCGCCCAAACCCAGTACCAAAACGAGAACTTCGAGGCCCCAACCGGCATCGTGTTCACTGGGGACATCGATTTGTCCGAAGGCATGGGAAGCATCTCTGTTCAAGACGGCCCGCTCCTCTCCGGCGGCACCTGGTCCGGCACCATCTCCAACAACGCGGAAGGTGGCGCGGACGTCACCGTGCCCGCCGAATTCACGCACATCCTGCACGGTAACCGCGCCGACGGCATGGTGATGCACAACGCCGCCACGCAGGCGGGCGCCATAGCAGGTGCTCAAGCCCTGCTTGCATACAACGCTTCCGAAGGCGCCGACATCTTCACTGGGCTCTATATTGAGGACCTTGTCAATGGTGACTTGGAAGTTCATGAGGGCATGTCCATCCAAGATGCCGTGGACGCCGCGGAAGCAGATCAAACCATCAGCCTCCTTGCCGGAAACCACAGCATCAGCGCGGCGATCCAAATTCCAGTTGGCCTTCCGGTCCGCATCGAAGGTGCTGGCCGCGAAGCGACCACCCTCACCGCCATGGAAAGCATGAGCTACGGCATCTCGGTGTATGCTAACGGCGTCGAACTCGACGGGTTTGCCTTCGACGGCAACGGCTTGGCCAACTTCGGCATCCATGTTAAGCCGGGCGTTTCAGGCTTCTCGGCCAACGCCCTGAGCGCATCGAACTGCGGCGAAAACGGCCTCAGCTTCACAGGAGTCAATGGCGCCGAAGGTGGCAACACGGTCACGGACCTCGTGGGCTCAGGAAATGGCAAATACCTCATCGGCATGGGCGCCACACAAGACCTCGCCGTGACGGACGTGGACGGGGGAGCCATCGGCATTTACCTCAGCTCAGCTTCGAGCGATCAAGTCACTCAAAACGTGACATTGAATGCCCCCCTGACCTTGACAGCGGGCATCGTCATTGAAAAAGGTTCAGGCAATGGAAACCAAACCATTACCTACTCAACGGCCAACGCCGCCCATGCCGATTACAACGCGGCAGCTGGCGTAACGGTGCCGGACGGCTACGACCACGCCGTCCACTCGGCCCTTTACGGCATTCCGGCCTACGGCACCACGATTGACGTGGCCATTGTAACCCTCGTGCCGGAGTCCGTTACCGGGCTTGCCGCAACAGGTCTGCAAGGGCTTGGAGCGGAGGACATCGCAATCCGCAACATGGATCTGGGCAAGTGGACGGTACTCGAAGGCCTCTCCATTCAGGACGCCATCGATGCCGCGTCAGCAGGCGACCTCATCGACGTGGCCGCAGGCACGTTCAACTTGACTGAATCCGTTTCAGTTGATAAGCGCCTCACGCTCCAAGGAGCAGGCGAGATGACGGTCATTGCCTCGAGCATTTCGAAGGCGTTCGTGGTGACGGCGGGCGGGTTGTCGGAGGAGGATCCTTTGGTGATTCGGGATTTGGCCTTCACCGGTGCATCCAGCAGCGGAGGCAGCGATGGCATCTCCTTTGAACCTGCAAGCGGAACTGCAGGACATGTGACCGTCGACAACGTGGCCATCAGCAACCACGGACAAGCCATTCATTTCCGCACCGGCAGCATGAGCGATGCCCGCATCCTGAACAGCACGTTGAATGGCAACGGCAACGGCGTGCGGGTGGCGAGCGCGGTCACGAGCATGGACGGCTTGACCCTCGATGGTTGCACCGTCAACAACAGCCGTTCTTCGGCCTTCTCTGTGAACCCGTCGGGTGTGCTCGAAAACGTGCACACGAACTACACCATTGCGAACAGCACGTTTACCAACAACAGCGCCGCAGGCGTGGCGAACCAGCATGACTTGTCGTTCTTCGGGTTCACGGGCAACGCGATCCTGAACAATGTGACGGTGACTTCGGGCAACGGATCGGAAGCGAATGCCAATGCTTACGGCATCGTGTTCACGCGCGGCGGCAGCGATTTCAGCCCGCTCGGCACGGTATCGCTGACGGACGTGACCGTTCAAGGCCATGTTGGCAAAGGAGCGCTCAGCTTCCAGCAGTACAGTGAAATCGGCGGTGTCACCCTGAACAATGTGGACCTGACGGATTGCGTGGCGCCATGGGGGCAGTTGATTCTGTCGCACACCGACGGCGACGACTTTGCGGTCGGCAACACGGCGTTGGCAACGGTGGCCATTTGGAATACAGGGGGCGCGGATGCCACGTCTGCCACTTTCTACAATGCACTGACTGACGAGGAGTTGAGCCGCGACGTCGTGGCGGACGGCTTCATTTGTGAAGACCAAATCGGACACCGCATCGACCTGTCCGCTCTCGGACTCGTCACCTGGAAGCCCAACACCCTGTTCGTGACGGCAAACAGCTTTGCGGCGCCTTACACAGAAACTCCGAGCATCCAACGCGCCTCAGACGCCGCCGAAGCAGGCTACACCATCCATGTGGCCGCCGGCACCTACCCGGAAAACGTGACGACGGCCGTGCCGCTCACCATTGAAGGAGCGGGCGCGACCACTGTCATCCAGCCCGCCTCCGGCAACGGCATCACCTTGGCCGCAGGGACGAACGCTACGGAGCGGACGATCTTGAAGAACGTCCGGGTGACCGGCGGTGTGCGCGGCTTGACGGCCGGCGGCTTCACGACCCTTGAGGGGGTCGAGGCGACGGGCAACAGCGGCGCGGGCTTGTGGTTGAATGCGGGAGCGGATTTGGTCCTCAACAACTGCGCTTTCGACGCGAACGACCTCGGGGTCAAGATTCCGAGCACCGTGAGCTTTGACCACATCACCATCACAGACTGCAGCTTCGACGACAACACCTTGCACGGCTGGTACAGCGATGCCAACAGCGGCAGCGAACCGTCGCTTGACAACGTGACCATCACCCGAACAAGCTTCAGCGGCAACGGCACGAAGGGCCTTTACACGGAGCGCTTGAGCAATGCGACGCTCACCGAGCTGACCGTGGCGGGCAACGGCGGCAATGCGGGCGGCGTCATCGGTCAGGGCATCGACCTGAACTTGAAGTGGGCGGATTACGCGAGCATTTCGGTGACGAATTCGGCGTTCAGTGGCAATGGTTTGGGCCAAACCATGGGCGCAGCCCTCGCGATCAAAGCACGCGACGACGGCTCCACGTACGGCGCGAACCCCGCAACACTGACCCAAGTCACCGTCTCCGGCAACACCTTCTCCGGCGACGAACGGGCCATCATGCTCGGCGAGCCTGACCAATCGAATGCCGGTCCTACGGCTGTCACCATCAGCGAAAACAGCTTCCCGGATGCCGTGCAGTTCGCCGTGGTGAACCACGCCACCGAAGAGGTCGCGCTGACCTGCAACTGGCACGACGCGGCAAGTGTTCCGGGCTTGAATGCCACGGTGTCTGGCAACGTAGACATCTCCTCTGCCCTGCTCGCGGGCACCGACGGTGATGCGGCGACCGCCGGGTTCCAGCCGAGTGGGATTTGCACTGACATCGGAGGCTGTGGGCTGACTGCGGCGTGCAACTACACGGCGGATTTGGCCTTCCCAGACAACAGCGATTGCGAATACACTTCGTGCGCAGGTTGCACCCTGTCAAGCGCTTGCAACTACGATGCAACAGCCACAGTGGCGGATAATGCGAGCTGCGAGTTCGAGGATGCCTTGGGTGTTTGCGGCGGCGATTGCGCAGCCGATGCGAACGGCGATGGCGTCTGCGATTCTGACGCTTCCGGATGCACCGATGCGACGGCCTGCAACTACGATGCCTTCGCTGGGCAAGACGACGGTTCGTGCGAATTCTCGAGCTGTGCCGGCTGCATGTCGGAGTCCGCGTGCAACTACGATGATTCGGCCACGATTCCGGAGCCGGCGACCTGCCTCTTCCCCGAAGGGTGTGACACCTGCTCGGGCGCCACAGATGGCACGGGTACGGTAATTGACAACGATGCCGACAACGACGGCGTATGCGATGCAGACGAAGTCGAAGGCTGCACCGATCCCACAGCGTGCGACTACGACGAGCAAGCCACCGAGCAAACCACCTGCGACTTCAGCTCATGCGCCGGATGTGCGCTCCCGGCAGCGTGCAACTACGATGACGCAGCCACCATTTCGAACAACGCCACGTGCATCTTTGCCGATGGCTGCGAAACGTGCAGCGGTGCCACCGACGGCACCGGCACCGTGGTGGACAACGACAGCGACGATGACGGCGTTTGTGACGGTGATGAGGTGGTGGGATGCACGGACCCGACGGCCTGCGATTACGATGCCAACGCGACCGATGCGGGCGCATGCGATTTCACTTCCTGCATCGGCTGCCTGAACCCCACAGCGTGCAACTACGACCCGACGGCAACGCAAACCGGGGATTGCACGTTTGCAGCGGCCTTCAGCAACTGCGAAGGATGCATCAACGATGTCAATGATAACCAGATCTGCGACGAGTTGGAACTAACGGGCTGCACCGACGCATCAGCGGTCAACTTTGATCCTTCAGCAGCCATCGATGACGGCTCGTGCACCAGCGAGGTGGTGGGATGCACCATTCCTTGGGCACCGAATTACGACACCGAAGCCACGGTGCAAGGCACGCCCATTCTGGACGTCTGCTACCCCGCGACAAGCGGGATGCCCGGGCCGCCCATGGCAGCCATCGGATGCTCGGACGTCTCCGCGTGCAACTATGGACCTGGTGGCGACCCGTCACAACCCTGTGATTACTCTTGCTTTGGTTGCACCAATGCGGCCGCCTGTGACTACAGCGCAGATGCAGTTTACAATACCGGTTGCCTCGATTTCATCAGTTGCTACGGCTGCACGACCAGCACAGCCTGCAACTACGAAGCCGACAACACCTTCGACGACGGCTCGTGCGAATACACCTCATGCGCCGGTTGCACGGACAACACGGCCTGCAACTACGACCCTTCAGCCACGCTGAACTTGCCTGCGACGTGTGTCATCCCAACCGGTTGCGAGACCTGTTCTGGCGGATCCCTTGTGGACAACGACGCAGATAACGACGGGGTCTGTGACGCCGACGAGGTCGACGGCTGCATGAATGTGAATGCCTGCAACTACGACATCAACGCTACGGATTCGGACGGCAGCTGCGAATTCACGAGCTGCGTGGGATGCACCGATGCGACGGCCTGCAACTACGACGCGACCGCGACGGTTGCGGATGCGGTGAGCTGTGAGTATGCGACCGGCTGCGACAGCTGCAGCGGGGCTACGGACGGAACGGGTACAGTCGTGGATGGCGACGCCGACAACGATAGCGTCTGTGACATCGACGAGGTGTCGGGATGCATGAATGCCTCTGCCTGTAACTACGATGATAGCGCGACCGACTCGGATGGCTCGTGCGAGTTCGTCAGCTGCGTGGGCTGCACCGATGACACCGCATGCAACTACGACGCCAGCGCGTCCATCAATGCACCAGCGTCGTGCACCTACGCGACGGGTTGCGATACGTGCAGCGGCGCCACGGATGGTACGGGCACGGTGATCGATGGCGACACCGATGGCGACAGCGTGTGCAATGCCGATGAAGTGAGCGGTTGCCAAACCGAAGGGGCCTGCAACTACAACGCTGCTGCCACCGACGCGGCTACCTGCGACTTCTCGAGCTGCCAAGGCTGCACCGACGAAGACGCCTGCAACTACGATGCCACTGCCACCCAAAGCGATGGTTCGTGCACGTATCCGCCTGCGGGCTACGACGATTGCGCAGGCACGGTTTGTACGGATTTGAACGGCAACAGCATCTGCGACTTCGACGAGTCACCGGTGTTGGGCTGCATAACAGCTACCGCTTGCAACTACAACGCCGCCGCGAACACGAACGACCCGTCGACCCCCTGTGTCTACTTGCTGTTTGAAGGATTCAGCGCCGTGACCCCGAGCAGCGGTGATGCCGCAGCGGATGGCAGTGTTACGCCCATCATTTCTGGATCGGGGGGCTCCGGGACATACTTCCTGACGCTTGAGGATGCGGAAACGCAATCCAGCTCCGATGGCACCAAGGTGTACCGCAGCGGTCAGGCGGCTTTGTCCGGAAACTTGGAGGAAACCAGCTGGAGCCAATTGCCATCAGGACGCTACAACTTCGGCCTGCTGGACGATGCGGGGTGCGAGGCGACTGCCACGCACCAGGTCATCATCCCAACGCTGCGACCGTAACGCGTCGCGCAGGTCAGGTGAAAGGGCGGCTCCGCAGCGGGCCGCCCTTTTTTCATGCTTGGATTTGGCTCCAGGCCTTGATCTGCCAATGGGTGCGCACCGTGGCCACCACGTCCCCTTGGGCATCCGACAAATCGGACTCCACCACGTGCTCAACGCGGCCATCCGTCTGCAAGGTCGCTTCGATGGACGCCAACACCTCGGGCTTGAGCTGGGCCTTTGCGTGGATGCCCCCGTGCGCTCGGCGGGTGTAATCCACCTCCAACCGGGACATGATCAACCGGAAGTCTTCCGGGCGGAACGCCCCGAGCAAGGCCAGGCCTGCTGCAAACTCCCCCACCGTGGCCAACGCACACGCATGCTGGGTTCCGAGGTGGTTGCGGTTCGCTCGGCGGTCGGGCGCAACGACCTCTGCCCCGCCTCGTTCGAGCCGTTTGATGCGAAACCGGTGCGGCTTATTGAACGGAATCCAAACCCAAAACACCCGCGTCAACACGCCGGGCCGCCCCCCGAGCGCCCGGTCCCAAGCCCACGAAAAAACGCGGTTCATGAGGCGGGTTGGGATTCCGTCACGAACGACAAATCGGGCGGCGTGAAATTGGGGCCCTTCATCACCTTGCCATCTTCCCGGTAAATCGGCTGGCCATCCGCACCGAGCTTCGACATGTTCGACCGCTGGATTTCTCGGAACACCGCTTCGATGACGTCCTGCATACCGTGTTGCAAAATGGTGCCGCACAGGATGTACAGCATGTCGCCTAACGCGTCCGCCACTTCCACCAAGTCGCCCGCTTCAGCCGCCTCGAGGTACTCTTCGTTCTCCTCGGCCATCAACCGATGGCGGAGGGCCACCGTGGCTGCGGAAGGGCGCGCTTCCGGAGCGTGCGCATTGCGGATGGCGAAAGCATCGTGGAAGGCAGCAACATCCTGTATGATGGACTGCAAGGTCAAGGGGGACAAGTTTTCCATGCTGCCAAATTAACATGATTTCATAGCCTGTTCCGGGGACCGGTTTTCTTGGGGGCTATCTTCGCAGTTGGTGAAAAATTGACGACAATGGAGCAAGCCCTCTCTACCCCCGACCTTTCGAAGCCCGCCAACAGCGGTGCGCCGGACATTGCTGCGTTGAACGAGCAGATCCGCGAGCAGAGCGGATTTGTGGACCTCATCCGCATGGAATTGGAGAAGGTCATCATCGGCCAGCACGCGATGGTCGACAAGCTGCTCATCGGCCTGTTGGCGAATGGCCATGTGCTTTTGGAAGGGGTGCCCGGCTTGGCCAAAACACTGGCCATCAAGAGCTTGTCCGAAACCGTGCATGCCGACTTCAGCCGCATCCAGTTCACCCCGGATCTGTTGCCCGCCGACCTCGTGGGGACCATGATTTACAACCAGCGGGAGGAGTCCTTCAAGGTCAAGAAGGGGCCGGTGTTTGCCAACTTCGTGCTGGCGGATGAGATCAACCGGGCGCCGGCAAAGGTGCAGAGCGCCCTGCTCGAGGCCATGCAGGAGCGGCAGGTGACGATCGGGGCGGAGACGTTCAAGTTGCCGGAGCCGTTCCTGGTTTTGGCCACCCAAAACCCGGTGGAACAAGAGGGCACCTACCCGCTCCCCGAAGCGCAAGTCGACCGCTTCCTGCTGAAAGTGGTCATCGGCTACCCCACGAAGGAAGAGGAACAACAGATCATTCGGGCGAACCTGCGGCCGGAAGGCATGCACAAGCCGCAGCAGGTCATCCGCCCCGAACAAATCCTCAACGCCCGCAACTGGGTGAAGAAGATTTACATGGACGAAAAGGTGGAGCGGTACATCGTGGACCTCGTCTTTGCAACGCGGCAGCCGGAGAACAACGGGCTCGGCCACTTGCAACAGCTCATCGGGTTTGGGGCGTCGCCACGGGCTTCCATCGGATTGGGCGTGGCGGCCAAAGCGCATGCCTTCTTGCAGCACCGGGGCTACGTGACGCCGGAAGATGTGCGCGCTGTGGCCATGGACGTCATGCGGCACCGCATCGGCATCACCTTCGAAGCCGAGGCCGAAAACATCAGCCAAGAGCAAATCATCACCGAAATCATGGACCACGTTCAGGTTCCCTGATCGCCGGCAGCATGGATACGGCAGAACTGATACAGCGTGTGCGCCGCGTGGAGTTGAAAACGCGCGGGCTCAGTGACCGGATTTTTTCGGGGGAATACCACAGCGCCTTCAAAGGGCGTGGCATGGCGTTCGCCGAAAACCGCGCCTACCAGCATGGGGACGAAATCCGCACCATCGATTGGAACGTGACGGCGCGGATGGGTTCGCCCTATGTGAAAGTGTTCGAGGAGGAACGGGAGTTGACGGTTTTTTTGATGATCGATGTGAGCGCTTCGAACGCGATGGGGACGCGGCGGATGACCAAGCGGGATTTGGCCTCGGAACTGGCGGCTGTGCTGGCATTCAGTGCGATGGGCAACAACGACAAGGTGGGGGCGATTTTGTTTTCCGATCGCATCGAGCGGTTCATTCCGCCCAAAAAGGGCCGGTCGCACGTCCTGCGCATCATCCGCGAAATCATTGAAATCGAACCGGAAGGCACGGGCACGGACCTGAGCAGCGCGTTGCAGCATTTCTTGCAGGCCATGAAGAAGCGGACCATCTGCTTCCTCATCTCGGACTTCCGGGATACGGATTTCGACGCGGTGTTGAAGCGGGCCGGTCGGCGGCATGATTTGGTCGCCTTGCGGGTAGAGGATCCGGTGGAGCGTGAATTGCCCGCAGTGGGCTGGTTGCCTGCCACCGACCCCGAGTCGGGTGAGACGCGGTGGATCAACACCACCAACCGCCGGGCGCGCTTGCGGCTGGCAAAGAAAGAGCGCGAACGCGAGGAGGCCTTGCGTGGCATGTTTGCGCGAGCGGGCGTCGACCAAGCTGTCCTCCTCACGAATGAACCGTATGTCCAACCGTTGATGCAATTGTTCGACCGCCGTGGCTAAGCTTGGGATTTCACTACTGACCTGCCTTTCGCTGACCGGAGGGGCCGCCGCCCAGCGGGCGCTGTTGGAGGCGGACACCACGGTCCTCGACATGGGGGGCCAAACCTGGGTGCACCTCACCGCCCAACGCGACCCCGCCGTTTCTTCTGCTGCGTTCACTTGGCCTACATACAAAGACACCTTGCCCGGCGGCTGGGAAGTGCTGGAAACGCTGCCGCTCGACACGTCCCTTGTGCCTTCACCCGACGGCCGCGACCTGCTTGCCGTGACCCAGTCGATGCGCGTCACGGCGTGGGACACGGGCGTGGTGCGCATGCCGGAGTTGCCCCTGGTGCTCGGGGCCGACACCGTGCGTTCCAACGCCTTGTTGTTCGTGGTCAAAGGGCCGCAATTAGGGGAAGAAGGCCAAATCGCAAACTTCGCAGACGTGGTCGACGTGGAATGGACCTGGTGGGAACGCTTTCAGCGGGCCCTCCCCTACCTCCTCGGCGCCCTCCTGCTCGCGGGATTGGCCACCGGTGCCTACTTCGCCTATCGGCGTTGGCAAGGCCGTCAAGCCCTCGACGCCCCTGCTGCACCTGAGGCCCCACGCGAACCCGCTGACGTCATCGCCTTGCGCACGCTGCGCCGCATCCAAGAGCAAGCCGCATGGAAACAGGGGCTGGTCAAAGGCCACCATTCCGAGGTCAGCACGGCCGTGCGCGCCTACCTCGAACACCGCTTCGGGTTTGCCGCCCTCGAATTGACCACAGCCGAAATCCGGCGCGGTGCGCATTCCATCGGCATCGACGCCGACCAACAACGCGCCTTGCTCGCCATCCTCGAACTGACCGACTTGGTCAAGTTCGCCAAGTACACGGGCGGCGCGGAAGAGCACGAGCGCGTGGTGCGCCAGGCCATCACGTTTGTTGAACAGACGCGGCCACGCGTCGAAACGCCGGCATCATGAAGCGGCTGATGTGGGCCCTGCTGCCCCATGCCGTCGCGGTGTCAGGGGGCATCGCCGGAGCGGTGTATGCTGCCCAGCACTACGAGTGGGCCATGCCGTGGGCTTTGGGGTTCGCAGGGTTTGCTGCCCTGCTCTTGGTCTTGAGGGCGTGGCGCCTCGCGCAGGGGCGCTACCCTTCGGCGCTGCTGAACTTGCCCACGCCAGAGCAGGAGGAGCGGGTGGGCAACCGCATGCTCCATGCGGTGACGGAATTGCCTTTTGCGTTGCGGAATTTGGCCTTGATGTTCCTCGCGGTAGCCGCTGCCCGGCCGCAGAGCTCCTCGAGCATTGAAGATTTGACCCGCGAAGGCATCGACATCGTGCTGGCCCTGGATTTGAGCGCCTCCATGCTCAGCAAGGATTTCGATCCGGACCGCCTCGAAGCCTCGAAGGAAGTGGCGGCCCAATTCGTAGAGGCGCGACCAGACGACCGCATCGGGGTGGTGGCCTACGAAGGCGAAGCGTTCACCCAAGTTCCGCTCACCACCGACCAGCGCGTCGTGATGAACGGCATTGCTGCACTCGAAACGGGGCTGCTGACCGGCGGGACCGCCATCGGCATGGGATTGGCCACGGCGGTGACCCGCTTGCGCGATTCCGAAGCGGAAAGCAAGGTCATCATCTTGCTCACGGACGGCATCAACAACTCCGGGGCCATCGAGCCCATCGACGCCGCACAGTTGGCCAAACTCAACGACATCCGGGTGTACACCATCGGCGTGGGCACCATCGGCAAGGCGAAAAGCCCCGTGGCCAAATCCGGCAACCGCTACCGCTACGACTGGGTCGAGGTGAAGATCGACGAGGACGTCCTCAAGACCATCGCGCGCGAGACGGGAGGCCGGTATTTCCGCGCCACGAACGAAGAAAAGCTCGCCGCCATTTACGACGAGATCGACGAGCTGGAAAAGACCCGCTTCAACGTGCTGCGCTACAACCAAAAAACGGAGGAGTTCTTGCCGTTTGCACTCATCGCGGCCATCGCGCTCCTCGCCGAGTTCTTGTGTCGAACCTATTTCATCCGAAGCATCGCATGAGCCAGCCCGCCGCTTTTCGGACCTACCCCATTGCTGTCGCCTTGATTTTCGCCGAAATCGCGTTTTGGGCGATTGTGGGTGGCATCGCGTTGACGCTCGAGCGGGTGGCGCCAAACGTGCAGTGGGACCACGCCGCCTGGATCGGCATCTTGGCCGCGTTGCCGGCGATGCTCGTCGTTTTCCTGCTCCATTTGAGGTGGAAGCGGCGGGCCATGGACCGGCTGATGGACAGCGCGTTGACGCCCCAATTCATGCCGCGGCTGCGGCCCGGGCGGGACGGCTGGCGGTTTTTGGTTTGGCGGCTGGCGATGGCGGCTGTGTTGCTCGGCATCTTGGATCCCAAGGTGGGCGCGCGGCTGAAGGAAATCACCACGGAAGGCGTAGACGTGATGATTGCACTGGATGTGTCGAACAGCATGATGGCGGAGGATGTTGGGATGCCGCGGTTGGATTTGGCCCAGCGCACCATCGAGCGGCTCATCAACCAGCTCGATGGCGATCGGCTCGGCTTGGTGGTGTTCGCCGGTGAGGCCTACGTGCAATGTCCGATCACCACGGATTACGGGGCGCTCAAGCTGTTCCTTGACCAAGTCAGCTGCGACCTCGTGCCGACGCAAGGAACCGCCATCGGGCGGGCCATCGATGTGTGCGCAGAAGGGTTCGATGAATCCAGTTCGGCCAGCCGGGTCATCGTGGTGATGACGGATGGCGAAAACCACGAAGACGACGCCGAGGACGCCGCCCGTCGGGCACGCAAGGACGGCATCGAGGTCCACACCATCGGCATGGGCTCGACGGAAGGCGCCCCCATTCCGTTGTTCGACCGCTACGGCCACGCCCGCGGATTCAAGAGCGACGCGGACGGGAAGCCCGTGGTGACGGCGCTGAACGATGCGATGCTGCTGAGGCTCGCCGACGCGGGAGGCGGTTCGTTCACCTTGGCAGGACAGGGCTTTGTGGACTTGAACCCCGTCCGCAGTGCGCTCGATGCGTCGGAGCAGCAGGAGATTGCCCAAGTGTCGTACACGGATTTCGAGCACCGCGCCTCGTGGTTTTTCCTCGCCGCGATGGTCCTTTTGTTTGGCGAAGCGGTCATCAATGCAGGCCAAACCGGACGTCACCCCAAATCCGCCACCCGATGAACACCCCCATTCGCTCCCTCCTGCTGAGCCTGGCCGTGCTCCTCACGGCACTCCACGGTACCTTCGCCCAATCGGACCTCGATGCGAAGGCCAGCATGATCGACGGCCTCGCCGCCTACCGCGCGGGCTCCCCCGAAGCGGACAGCCTGCTCGCGCTGGGCATCACCCACTCGGAACTGGGCCCCGTGGCCGAATACAACCTCGGGCGTTCCCTCATCGCCTCCGGGGACACGGCGCGCGCCCAAGCCGCTCTGCGCAAGGCCATCGGTACGAGCGACGACCCCGCCCTGCGGTCCTCGGCCTGGCATAACCTCGGCAACCTCAGCTTGCAGCAGCAAGCGCTCGACCCGGCCATCCAAGCCTATAAGCAAGCCCTGCGGGAGGACCCCAGCAACGAAGCTGCGCGGTACAATTTGGCCTACGCCATGCGCCTTGCCCAGAAGCAGCCCCCTGAACAACAGCAGCAGGACCAACAGGACCAGCAAAACAGCGAAGAAGAACAGGACAGCGAACAAGAACAGAACGGCGAGCAAGAGCAGGACGGCGAACAAGAGCGGGACGGCGAGCAAGAACAGGACGGCGAGGAAGGGCAGGACAGCGAGCAAGAGCAGGACGGCGAGGAAGGGCAGGACAGCGAGCAAGAACAGGACGGCGAGCAAGAACAGGACGGCGAGCAAGAGCAGGACGGCGAGCAAGAGCAGGACGGCGAGCAAGAACAGGACGGCGAACAAGGACACGACGGCGAGGAAGGGCAGGACAGCGAGGTGGGGCAGAACGGCCAGCAGCAACAGCAACCAGTCGAAGGGCAGATTTCCCCGGAAGACATGGAACGCATCCTCGAAAGCTTGGAGCGCAACGAAGCCGCGATTCAAGCGAAATTGCAACGGCAGCGAAACGGCGGGACGCAGCGAAAAATTGAAAAAGACTGGTGATGAATACACGTGTTACGGGATGGAATGGGCTCGGCATCATCGTGGCGCTGATGATCCACAGTTGGGGATTCGCGCAGCAGCCATCGGTCGAATTGTCGGTCGATCGCAATGCGGTCCGGCAGGGAGAAAGCATCCAATTGACCTTCACCTTCAACAACTGTGAAGCGCAACTGAATGTCCCGCAGATTAAAGGGTTGAAGTATGCGTTTGGTCCATCCACTTCGAACAACGTCAGCATCTTCAACGGCCGGCGGTCGCAGCAACTGATGTTGACGTACACGTATTTGGTGCAATCGGAAAAAAACATCGCGGTTCCGCCGTACGAAATCCAAACCAACAAGGGAAAGCTGCGCACGGAAGGGTTCACCATCGAGGTGCGCAAATCGTCCGGAAACCGCGCCAACAGAGGGGCTGAGGCGGTGCTCAATCGCGACGTGGCCATGGTCATCGACGTGCCCAAACGCAGTGTATACGTCGGCGAGCCCATCGTGGCCACGCTGCAGATTTACACCCTCATGTCCGGGCTCGACGTCCGGGATTACAAGGTGCCGGAATTCAAAGGGTTCTGGAAGGAAACCGTGGACTTGCCCAACCCGAGCTTCAAGCAACGGCTGCTCAATGGCCGGCGCGTGCAAGTGGCAACGGTCAGCCAGGTCATCCTGTTTCCGCAACAGACCGGTGAGCTGGTCATTGAAGGGTTTGAGCTGACCGGGTACATCCGCACGTCCTTTTTCAATGGCCGCAACGTAGAGGCTTCTGCGGATCCGGTGAGTATCCAGGTCAAACCCCTGCCCGCCCCCATCCCGCCGGGCCACCTCGGCGCCTTCAAGCAGCTCAATGCCACCATTGACGTTTCCGAAACGGAAGTTCAAGCGAACCAAGCGTTCACCGTGGACCTGACGTTCCGTGGCAACGGCAACCTCAAGTTTTTGCGGGAACCCGAATGGGAATGGCCGCGGGATTTTGAGGTGTTTGACCCGGAAGTGAAGGACCGCATCCAAGTGGACGGCAGTGGGGAACAAGGGGCGCGTACGTTCCATTACGTCATCATTCCCCGCACCACCGGGACGTTCACCGTTCCGGAATTGGAACTGAGCTGGTTTGACACGGATGAGGAAGCGCATGTTCAGCGCACCATCGGAGGAGAATCCATCAGCGTCCAGCCGGGCGGGGGCGGAACGGGGGGGACCATGACGTACAATTCCAAGTCGGACATCCAGATCCTCAACCAGGACATCCGCTACATCCAGCTCGAACCGAAGCACCGCTTCATCCCACTCGCGTCGAACGATTGGCGCAAGCTCGGCATGGGCGCTGGCCTCGCCTTGGGGCCGCTGCAGTGGCTGGTGTTGCTGGGCATGCGGCGGCGGCGAGAGCGCGCGGAGCGGGATGTCATCGGCACGCGCAGGAAGCAGGCCAAATCCCGCGTCCGCAAAGAACTCCGCGAAGCCCAAAAAGCGCTCAACACGCCCCACACCTTCTATGCCGCCATGGGCCGCGGACTGGAATCCTACCTCATTGCAAAAAACGGGTGGCAACCGAGCCAATTCAGCCGGACGGCGGCCATCGCCGCCCTGCAAGCCGCAGCCCCGCAATGCGCGCCCGACTGGGAACGCCTGCTCGAACAGCTGGACATGGCGCGCTTCGCAGCCCATGCCGCTCCCTCGCCCCAAGCCTTGTACGACACCGCCGTTGAACTGGTCAACCGAACAGAGAAAGAATGGAACGCTTGATCGCACTCGGAGCCGCGCTCCTCATCCTTGCCGGGGCGGTTGCAGCCCCTTCCACCGCTCCTTGTGAAGCGCAGTTTGAGGCGGGCAACACCGCTTACCAAGCTGGCGAATTCGAAGCCGCGGTGGAGGCGTATACGGCCGCACTCGGGACGTGCGCCAACTTCGAGTTGGAATACAATTTGGCCAACGCCCACTTCAAGCTGGGCCAACTGGGCCTGAGCATCCTGCACTACGAGCGCGCCCTGCAGCTCGACCCGAGCGACGAAGACGCCCGGAACAACCTCAAACTCGCGAATGCGAAGGTGGTGGACCGCATCGAAGAGCTGCCTACGCAAGGGCTGCGCGATGTGTGGGAGCGGGTCGTTGCAAAGGGGCGGTTGCGGTTTTGGGGCGGGACGCTGCTTGTGCTGTGGTTGCTCGGGTTCGCCGCCCTGTCGTGGCGGTTGTTTGCACGGGAAGCTTCCATGCAGCGCATCGCCTCGACGAATGCCGCTGTCCTCCTGAGCCTGGCGCTCGGCGTGGGCTTCCTGTACTCGGCGACCTCGCACCGGGAGGCCATCAGCCACCAGGCCGTCATCCTTTCCTCCACGGCCGAGGTGCGGAATGCACCGCAGACGGACAACAGCCTGGTCCTGTTTTTGCTGCACGAAGGCACGAAGGGCCGCATCCTGTCCCGCACCGAAGAGTGGATCGAATTGGAACTGGCCAACGGCAGTGTCGGCTGGGTTGTGGCGAGCGACCTCGCCGAGGTTTAGCGGGCGATTTGCAGGGTAGCGCTGCGGCGGACTCCGTGCATGTCGCGGCCGATGAAGTGGTAAACGCCAGCCGCCAGTGGGGTGAGGTCGCCTTGGATTTGGCCTGAAGCATCCGCCAGGTACTGCGCCACTTCCGCCCCCAAGGCGTTCACCAGCCGCACCGGACGCTGGCGCATCCACCCCGTCGCTTGGAAGTGCGCTTGGGCCGGATTCGGGAAGACCTGAATGGCCGCTTCCGCGCGCACATCTCCCACGTTCTCCGGGCTGGCCAAATCGTACAAGACGATGTCATCCAACGCCGCCTCCACCAGCGACCCACCGTCAAGGTACTCCCCGATGGTGGTGCTGTCGGATGCAATGAACCGCATCACAAACGCGTCCGTCGGCTCAATCCAATCTTCCACCACGAAAGCGTTGCGGCGCCACGACAGGTCCTGTTGCAGGGTGTTTTCGAGGTAGGTCCAGCTTTGGCCTCCGTCGTTGGAAAGCTGGACTTGCCACCAATCGCTGCGTGGATTCGCACCGGAATACGGCGCATTGCAATACCAACGCCAGTAAGCAATCACCGGGCGCTCGTATTCGGTCAAATCGATGACCGGGGACTCGAGGGTGGTGTGCCCCGCGTCCACATCGTTGGCGCCGATGCTTCCTCCAGCGGGGTTGACTCCCGTCACAAAGGCGAAGCCCGCAAAGCCCGGGCTGTGATCGACATTCGGCGCAGCGATGGTAGACGGGTCTCCTAATTCGCCAAAGGATCCCACCGGAATGGCTTCCTCCCATTGCCCCGTGGTGGCGTTGTCGTAACCAGGTACGCCCGTTTGCCAAAATCCAAAATCAGCGTACTCATCGGAATCGTTGATCAACACCGGCTCGACGCCCACCAACGTGTAATGCGGCAGGTTCGGGTATTCCTCCGCCGCAGCACCCACGGGATCCACCGCCGACATGCCGCCGAAGTCGTCTTCGATGAAGAGGTAGTAGGCGATCACCGTTCCGGCCGGCTGAGCGGGAAGTTCCGCTTGGAAAGCGGTCGCGGTTTCGTCCATGACCACTTCCGTCCACGCGCCTTCGGCTTCGGTTTGGTAACGGAGCTTCACGCCGTCGAAGTACAAGCTGTAAGGGAAGAGGATATCCGTTTCTCCCTCAATCAGCACCGGCTGCTCGGCGCTCGCGAACTCCACGGGGGAATGCGCCATCTCTGCATACCCAAAGATGGTGATGCCGTGGAGGTCGAAGCCCTCGATAATGGCCAACGCGTTGGGGGTGCCGTTAGACAAATCGCCGTCATCGTCGTCGGCCTGTAGCACATCGAGGAGCACGTCCGTGTAGGCCTGCCCTTCGTTGCCGTCCATGGCTTCGGCTTGGAGGCCCGGGAAGGCATCGACGAACAGCGACATGGTTTGGTCCCAATTCCCACCGAGCAGC
>CBFHPD010000063.1:0-31844 GCA_965657495.1 uncultured Flavobacteriales bacterium | reverse complement strand
CGGTCATCGCGTCGTGGTAGGACAGCATGGCCAAACTGGGCGCCGCCGCCCGCATGGCACACTTGGCCACCTCCAAGGACGCCACCGTGTATTCGTCATAGGCGTTGCGTGGAATCTCGTCGCGCATTGCCTTCGCCCATTCAAGTGCCTCGAAGGCCAGGACGGACTCGCTTTGCAAGAGGCGCAGGATGGCCTCGCGGTGTTTTGTGCGTTGCTCCCTCGGCAGGGGCGCGATGGCCACGAGGAATTCCCGCTGGATGGAGTCCGGGAAAGCGAGGTGGTTCTTGATGTGGCTCTGCGCTTGCATGGTGTGCAGCCACGCCCAATTTTGTTCGGTGACCCCGTCCCGCTCGATGGTCTCGTACATGGCCTCCACCGCCTCGCCCGCAGCATACCAGTCGCCTTGGATGATGACGATGCGCACGAGCAACGCCCGGAGTTCCGGATGTTCGGGGTGCAGCTTCAGTTCATTTTGAACCAGTGATTCAGCGGCTTGATCTTGGCCCAAATGCAGGTGCACCTCCGCCAAATCCAGCACCAGTTGCAGCCGCATGTCGTCGTTGCACGTCGGCAGGTACGTCTCGGCCATTTCCACCGCCGCACGCGCTTCCTCGACGTTCATTTTCTGCGCGTGAACTTGGGCGATGCCGCGGTAGGAGAGGGCGAGTTGGCAGGGCTGGTAGGTCCGTTTTTCGACGGCGTGGTACATGCCCAATGCCGCAAGGGACTTGCCGTTGAGGAAGAGCGAGTCGCCGTGGGCTTGCATGCGTGCGGCCTCGACGCTCCAAACGTCCTGGATGGGACGCGGCGCTTCCAGTTCGTCGCGTTCGACCCCGGTATTCCCTTGGATGACAATGCCATTTTGGCCCATCAAGGGGAACGAAATCAACGCAGTGAGCCAAATCAGCCCATGGAAACGCCACCTGCTTGCGCAGAAGACGAGTGCAGTACCTAGTTGCATGGTAGCCGAAACCTACCAATGAATCCGGGCCGTGCGACGGGTGGCCTAAATGGGTTATCGGCGGCTCGTCGTTGAAAACTGTTGCCGGCTCAGTCGTTCCAAACCACGTGCATCACCACTTCGCCCACCGCTCCGAGGGTGGCCGGTTCGATGATGTCGAGGTTGTCGGCATGGGTATGGTGGTGGGGCCCATAGCCCATGGGCAACACCCGCATCCGGTAGTGCACGATGTTCGCACTGGGGATGCCGGCGAACTGGCTGACGAACAAGTTGTCGTCGATGGTTTGGGGCGTGACTTCGGTGGTGAACAGGTCGCCGTGTCCGAGGTCGCTGGCGGTCGACCAAATGCGCTTCACCAGCCCCGGGGCAAAGGCCATCGAGGTGCCTTCCATGTTGAAGCGCGCGTCGCGGGCGCCCACCATATCGAGGAGGATGCCGTACTTCGCTTGGTACCCAAAAACGTGGGGCTCGTTCGCCCAAAACTGGCTTCCCAGGCACCAAGTCAAGTGGCTGTTGCCACCCGCTGGAGCCCATTCGGGCGTGCCGTAATCTTCGGCATCGAAGAACATGATGTCGACCCCCACGTCCAAGTCCGCCGCAGCCAAGTGGCGCGCGATCTCCAGCAGCACCCCTACGCCGGACGCACCGTCGTCGGCGCCGTCGATGGGCTCGCGTTGGCGGAGGGTGTCCTTGTCCGCGAACGGCCGAGTGTCCCAGTGCGCATAGAGGAGGATGCGTGACTTCAGTTCAGGTTGAAATGAACCGAGGATGTTCTGGATGTTGAGGACGGTGCCGTCGTAGGCGCGCACCCGACCTTCCTGCACGGTCACTTCGCCCCCGTGCCGTGCGAGTTCCGCGGCGAGCCAGTCGGCGCAGGCCGCATGTTCGGGCGTATTCGGTACCCTTGGGCCAAACGCCACTTGGCGCGCCACATACCCATAGGCCGAATCCGCATCGAAGGCCGGCGGCGTCACCACCTCCGCTTCGCCGCCCGCCCCATCGGCGGGGCGGTTGAAGTCCACGTCGTAGCGAGGCGCCTGCTCTTCAGAGCCTCCGCACCCCATCCACAGCATGGTTGCGAGGGCGCCAGCGGCGACCCCGGCCCATCTCCGAATCAATCGATGTTCCATGAGCTGCCTTCCTTGCTGTCTTGGATCGTCACGCCCAACCCGCTGAGCGCATTGCGGATGGCGTCTGCGGTGCTCCAGTCCTTGTTGGTTTTCGCGTCGCTGCGCAATTGGACGAGGAGGTCCAGCAGCTGCGGGGCCAGCGCTCCTTCTCCCGCCTCGGCTCCCGGCATGCCTTCGCCATCGAGTCCCATCACTTGGAAGGCGAACGCGTGGAAGGTTTCTTGCAGCGTGCGGTGCTGGTCCGCGTCAAGTGGCAAAGCGCCGGCTTTTGCTGAGTTCGCCCATTTCACTGCTTCGAACAGCGTGGCAATGAGTTTGGGCGTGTTGAAGTCGTCGTTCATGGCATCGAAGCACCGCTGCCGCCATGCGGCCACATCGATGTCGCCCGGTTGGTCCGCTGGGACAACGCCTTCGAGCGCCGCCATCGCTTGCATCATGCGGTCGTACCCTTTTTCGGCTGCCTGCAGCGCTTCGTTGGAGAAGTCGAGGGTCGATCCGTAGTGGCCGCCGAGCATAAAGAAGCGCACCACCATCGGGCTGTAGCCCCGTTCGAGCAGTTGGTGGTTGCCGGTGATGAGTTCTTCGGGGGTGAATCCGTTGCCTTCGGATTTGGCCATTTTCCGGCCGTTCACGGTGAGCATGTTGCCGTGCATCCAAAAGTTGACGGGACGGGGTTTGCCGTTGGCCCCTACGTTTTGGGCTATTTCACACTCGTGGTGAGGAAACTTCAGGTCCATGCCCCCGCCGTGGATGTCAAATCGCTCGCCCAAATACTTCGTGCTCATCACCGAACACTCCAAATGCCAGCCCGGGAAGCCTTCGCTCCACGGCGACGGCCAGTGCATCAGGTGCGTCTCATCCGCCTTCTTCCACAGGGCGAAGTCCAACGCATCCCGCTTTTCATCCTGCCCGTCGAGGGCGCGGGTGGCGCTCATCAACTCGTCGATTTTGCGTCCGGACAATTCGCCATACGGGAAGTCGGCCGCGAATTTCCGTACATCGAAGTACACGCTGCCTTGCGATTCGTAGGCGTAGCCGCGGTCGAGGATGGCTTGGATCATTTGAATCTGCTCCACGATGTGCCCTGTTGCGCTCGGTTCGATGGACGGCGGCAGGATGTTGAAGACCCGCATGACGTCGTGGAAATCGTTGGTATAGCGCTGCACAACCTCCATGGGTTCGAGGTTTTCGAGGCGCGCTTTCTTCGCCACTTTGTCTTCGCCTTGGTCGCCGTCGTCCGTCAGGTGGCCCACATCCGTGATGTTACGGACGTAGCGCACTTGGTAACCGATGAAGGTCAAATACCGGTAGACGATGTCAAAGGTCAAAAACGTGCGCACATTGCCGAGGTGCACGTTGCTGTAGACCGTCGGTCCGCATACGTACATGCCGACATGGGGCGCGTGCAAGGGCTCGAAGGCTTCTTTTTCGCCCGTCAGGGTGTTTTGAATGAGCAGAGGTTGCATGGTTTTACAAAGAAAACGCATGCGGGGCTAGCTCCTGCGGTTTGGCCGGGGTTATTGCGCGGATGGCACAGGGGAATGGGCCAACCGCTGGGTCCACGCTTCGATCATCACCTCCACGAGCTCTTCGATGTCCACCGCGTGGTGCCAACCCCAATCCTGCCGAGCGGCCCGGTCGTCGATGCTCGCCGGCCAACTGTCCGCAATGGCTTGGCGGGAATCGGGCGCATAAGCCATGCTGAATTCCGGCAGCTTCTGTCGGATGGCTTCGGCCAATTGGGCGGGCGTAAAGGTCATGGCGGCCAAATTGTAGGAGGTCCGCACCTGCACGGCCTCCGGTTCGGCGTCCATCAATTCCAAGGTGGCACGCACAGCATCTTCGATGAACATCATGGGGAGCGCAGTGTCGGGCTTCAAAAAGCAGGCATACGCTTCCCCCCGAACCGCTGACAAGAAGATGTCGACGGCATAGTCCGTGGTGCCCCCGCCGGGCAAAGAGCGGTGTCCGAGCAGCCCCGGATAGCGCAAACTGCGCACGTCGACGCCATGCTGCGCGTGGTAGTAGCGGCACCAGCCCTCGCCGGCCACTTTTGAAATGCCGTAGACCGTTGTGGGGTCAAGCGGCGCACCTTGAGGAACCCGTTCCTTCGGGCTGGAAGGGCCAAACACCGCGATGGAACTGGGCCAGAACACCCGGTCCACGAGCCCGCCTTTCGCGCATTCCAGCACGTTCAGCAAGGAGGTCATGTTCAGGTCCCAAGCGGCGAGCGGGCGTTGTTCCCCCACGGCAGAGAGCATGGCCGCCAAGTGATACACTGCGGCGTACGATCCGCCTTCGAACACCGCGCGCATGGCGTCGCGATCCGTCGCGTCGAGGTGCACGAATGGGCTCACAAGCACCTCGGGGTCTGAAGGGGTGCGGATGTCCGCGACGACGACTTGGTCGTTGCCGTATTTGGCTTGCAAGGCCAACACCAATTCCACGCCCAATTGCCCGGCGGCTCCGATGACCAAGTGCTTTTTCATGCGTCGTTATTGGTACCAAAAATAGGAAAGGAGCCGCCGTATTTTTGCCATGTGAACAACTACCCTTCGCCCGACACCAGCGCATTCGATTACCACTTACCCGATGCTGCGATTGCCCGCCATCCGGTGCACCCCCGTTCAGCCGCGCGCATGCTTGTGGTGCCCGCCTCGGGAGCGCTGTCAGATTTGCACTTCACCGATTTGCCCGAGCTCATGGTGGAGGGCGACCAACTGTGGCACAACAACACCCGGGTCTTGCAGGCCCGGCTGATGCTGCAGAAGCCAACAGGGGGGCGGCTCGAGTTGTTCCTGTTGGAACCGGCGCACGAGGTGGTGGAGGAGGCGCTTGCTGCCCGAAACGAAGCGGAGTGGTGCGCCTTCGTCCGGGGGGGCAAGCGCTGGCGCCAAGGGGAAGCGTCGGTAACGTGGTCGGGGCCAAGCGGTCAGAATCGGACGCTGCGCGCAGAGCGGATGGAGGTCACCGACGGCACGTGGCGCGTGAAGTTGTCCTGGGATTTCGAGGCGTCGTTTGCCGAGGTGATTGAGGAATTGGGCGCGGTCCCGCTGCCCCCATACCTCGGCCGGGAGGCCGAGGAGTCCGATGTGCAGGACTACCAAACCATCTACGCCGCCATCCCAGGTAGCGTCGCTGCCCCGACCGCCGGACTCCATTACGATGAGGCCTTGTGGGAAACGCTAAAGGCCAAGGGAGTTCGCCCGCAACCGGTGACGTTGCACGTGGGAGCCGGGACCTTCAAGCCACTCGGCGAGGGAGGCGTCCTGGACCATGCGATGCACGCTGAACGCTGCCTGTTGGATCGCAGCGCCCTGGAGGCTTTGGCTGCGAAAGGCGTTCGGCGGTTTGGCACGGGCACCACCACGTTGCGCACCTTGGAGAGCTTGTTTTGGTATGCGGTCCTTTGGCGGCAGTCCGGCCATCGACCTGTTCACATCCCGCAGTGGGTGTGGCGGGATTGCGCAGCCGCACCAGCGGCGTGGGGTTGGAACAGGTTGGAGGCAGCTGCCGCGTGGATGCTCGAACAAGGTGCGGACTCCATCTCCTTCTCCACCAGCATCATGGTCATCCCCGGCTACCGCATCCGTTCAGTGGACTTTTTGGTGACCAATTTCCACATGCCCAAAAGCACCTTGCTTTGCCTCATTGGAGCCGTGGTGGGGGAGGAGTGGAAGTCCGTATATGCCCATGCCCTTGAGGCGGGCTACCGGTTCTTGAGCTACGGGGACGGCAGCGTGTTGGAAGTCCGCAGGCCGCATTAACAAACGCGTCGTCGGAAAACAAAACGGGCGGCCACTCGCGGACCGCCCGTTTTGAGGCTGCTCAGATAAGTTGGCTTTAATTGCGCATGTCTTCGAGGCCTTCCGCCTTGAACATGGCGTTGACCACCCGCTGGGGGAAAGCGCCGCGTGCACGGGCGAGGAGGGTGGTTTGCTCGGTGAGGAAGTCGTCCTTCGCAGGGGCTTCGCTCACCGCCTTGGTGGAGATGACCCAAACCCCGTTCTCGCCCACAATGGGCCCCTGTACAGAACCGATCTCAGCACCGGCGGCCGTGCCGACCACGACCGGTTCGCTTTTCGCACCAGCGCCCCGGACCGTTGGGAATTTCAAGGCGATTTTGCCCGAGTTCCGTGCCTGCGCTCCGTTTTGTTCAGCAATGCTCGCCAAGTCGCTGCCTTGCATCTTCTCCACGAGCATTTCCGCTTTTGCCTCTTCGATGGCGCCTGCGCGCATTTCGCTTTCCACGTGTTCGAAACGGGGCTCACCTTCCTCTTTCACGCGGTCCAAGAACGCCACAACGTAAGCGTTGTCCGCCAGGATGGGATTGGACACATCGCCCTCAGCAGCGTTCCACGCCCAAGACACCAATTCAGTAGCTGAACGGAGGCCGGCGATGGACTTCGCATTGCGTGCTACGTCGGTAGCCATGTTTGTGGCGAAGCCGGCTTCCCCGGCCTTGGCCATGAAGGCCTCTCGGTCGGTCACGCCGATGGCGAATTCGCTCGCGCTTTGGTAGGCGTTGCGCACCGTCTCTGAAGAGGGTTCCACGGCCTGCTCGATGATGGCGACCGACACGCGCTCCACAGGGGCAGTGTGTTCCTCGACGCGGATAACGTGGTAACCGTACTGCGTTTCGACCACTCCGGCGCTGCCGGGTGCGTTGTCGAAGCAGAAGTTCTCAAATGGTGCCACCATGCGGCCGCGGGGGAAGAAATCGTAGAAACCTCCTTTGTCTTTCGATCCGGGGTCGTCGCTGTATTCCGCAGCAAGCGCCTCGAAGTTGCCTCCTCGGCGGATGACGCGGAGCAAGCTGTCGGCCCGATCCTTCAATTCCGCCATTTCGGCTTCGTCGCCTTGGTTTTTCGGCATGAGGAGGATGTGGCGGCAGGAGGCGCTGTCTGGCGATTGTGTAAATCCTTGGACTTTTGCAATGCGGTACATGTTGCCCATGCGGTAGGGGCCGACCACCGTGCCTACTTCAGCATCGAAGAAGCCCGCTTCTGTGGCGTTGGTCTCGGTCTCTGAACGGCGCAGGGAACGTTCAGCGTAGTTCATCCCTTGCTCCGCAAAGAACGCGGTGTCATTGGCTGCGGTCGCCCACGCATTTTTTGTGGTGGTCAACGCCGTGTTGATGGCAGCTGCGTCCTCCGCTGTGGCCTGCACCTTGATGCGAGCAAACGTCACATCGCGGCCTGCCTTTTGGCGGTACTCCGCATCGGATTTGTGGGCGTTGTAGTAGCTGCGGACCTGGCGATCGCTGAGGTCCACCGTAGAATCCGGGATGCTGGCGTAGGTCACCAACACGTAATCGAATTCCACTTTCTTGTTGGCAGCCATGTGGTCGTACTTGCCTTCGAGGGTGTTCGTGTAGACCCCGGCCGTCAGCAAAGCATCGTATTTTTCACGGATGCGCTTGTCTGAGATGAGGTTCTTGTATTCCATGAACGAGGCGCGGCCTTCCGGCGTGCTCAACATCGCCGAGAAGTTCTGCTGCCAGTACTGCTTGTTTTGGGCGTTGGAGAAGAACGCACGGCTCAAATAATCCGAGCTGCCGGTGCCAAAAAGCAATTCTTGGTACTCGTCATCGGTCACGGTCAGTCCAAGCGCGGCAATGCCATCGCTCAACACCGCTCCTTCGGTCAAGTCCTTCCACACTTCATCGGCAAGGGTTTCTCCGGAGAATCCCAAACGGCGCCGGTTCTGCACTTCGCTTTGGTACTCCATCGCGGTGATGGTGGTGCCTCCAACTTCACCCACCTCGGGGTTGGCCCCCCCTCCGAACATGGCCATCACGGCGTCATAAGGAACGAGGAATCCAAGCATCCCGATTCCAATCATGACCATCAACAGCCCTTGGCGGTTGCGAATTTTTTCAATCAACGACATGACAACATCTGATTTAAGGTGCGCGAAGATAAGGAATTGCTGCGATGCATCCACACACATCTGCTGCGGGTGTCCGTTACGGATGCACAGGTCGTGAGGTTACACCCGACGGGGGAATTTTCACTCGTCAACATTCAAATGCAAACGAATCGTTTCAATTCGATTCGAATCGACTTGCTCCACCTCAACGATGAGGTCGTTCAATTGCCAAGTGAACCCGGGCGCAGGAATGGTTTCTGTGTGATACAAAACCAAGCCTCCAAGGGTTTCGTATGCGTCATTCAAAGGGAGCTGAACGGCGTATTTCTCGTTCACGGTTTCCACCTCAAGCCGCGCTGAAAGCCGCCAAATGCCGGGTTCAATCTGTTCTTCGACCAGCACTTCTACGTCGTGTTCATCCTCGATGTCGCCCACGATTTGTTCCACAATGTCTTCCATGGTCAGAATCCCGCTGGTGCCCCCAAATTCGTCTACCACCACGGCAAGGTGCTTGCGCCGGCGGATGAATTGGCGCAAGACCTCGTCGGCGGGCATGGGCTCCGGAATGACGAAGGTCGAGTGCAAAATGGTGGTGAGTTTCTCGGGCCGTTTGAACAGGTCGCGGGAGTGCACATACCCGACCACGTTGTCGATGTCCCCGCGGTAGATGACAATCTTTGACAGGCCGGTTTCAACGAAGAGGCCCCGCAGGCTGCTCATGTCTGTATTCAATTCAACGGCCACCACTTCGTTGCGCGGGATGAGGCAATCGCGGGCCCTTACTTTGTTGAATTCGAGTGCTTTCTGCATGATTTGGAGCTCGTGCTCCAGCTCCTGCTCCGGTTCCATCCGCCCGCTCATTTCCCGGATGAAGTGGTCCAAATCCGTGGCCCCCATGGGTTCCCGTTCCTCGCCATCTTGCTCTGTTTGGCCGCCGAGGAGGCGCAGGGAAATTTGGCTGAGTCCCACCACCAACAACCCCGGCAAGAGCATGCTGTAATGGGCGATGGCGAGTGGGACAGCGAGCAATTTGAGCCACCGATTGGGGTTCGCGTGGAACAAGCTTTTGGGCAAGAATTCAGCCAGCACCAGGACCACGGCCGTGGTCAGGGCGGTCTGCGTGGCGAGCGCGATCACCGGGGATTCTGCGTGGTTCCAATCCGCCGCGGCGAACAGGGCACGGGCAATCAAGTCCCCCGACTCCATGCCGCAAAACACGAGGGCGAGGTTGTTTCCGACCAGGAGCGTGGCGATCATCCACTGCGGCCGGCGGGCGAGGTGAGCGAGGAGCGCGCCCTGCCAATGCTGTTTCGCATCCAGTTCCAATTGCAGCCTGTTGGCCGAAACGAAGGCGATTTCCATCCCGGAAAAGAAGGCGGAAGCCAACAGCGAACCGAAGATGATTAACAGGCTACTCGAAGGGTCAGGGTCCATTTTTTTTCAATTCAAATCGAATCGTTATGCCTGGTTGCGCTCCAACCGCTTGCGGAAGCTGCGGCGGAATCCGTACCATACACCTGCAATCGCGGGGATGATGAGCATGGTCTTTTTCTGCTCCCAACCTTCGGTGTAGATGGCCTCTGCCGCCACGATGCAAGCAACCGCGATGGCCGCGAGCCAAAACCACTCCGCGCGCTTGCTGGCGCGGATCAGGGCTGAATGGTCTGATGGGTCCATGGTTCGAAGATAAGGCGATTTCAATCGGTTCTACGCAGCTCCGGGACGTTCAGTTCGCCTGTTGGTTCGAGGATTTGGTAGCGCTCAAAGCGCCCGTCTGATTCGAGTCCTTTGCCGAAGAGCACACCGTCTTCTGTATACACCGCAACGGCGTGATGCGTGTAGACGCGGTCGCTGTCCTCGCTCCAAACGAGGTATTCGGTTTCCAGCCGGTCGCCTGCCGCGTTTTGGAGCACCACCTGGTCCTCGGCGACCAAGCGCAGGTGGGCCTCGTCCAGGGTCCCGCGCATGGCGGTCAGTTGGGAGCTGTGCTGGCGTTCGTCTCCCCCAAGGTAGAGCGTAAATCCCCCGCCGACGGTGACAAAGTCCGTCGATTCAGAGACCGATTCGGAGGAGGCCTCTCGCGTCAGGTGTTTGGCCACCAAGACGTGCTGCACATGGCCCCGTTCGCTGTACGAGAGGCGCACGTCTTCCATGATGAGGGGAGGGGGGGCTGTGGCTTCGTCCGGATGCAATGGAGCGGCCACCTCGGTGCATCCCAGCACCGCGGCAGCCGCTCCAATGGCCCAACGTGCCGCCTTAGCGGACGCGGATCTTCGTGCTTTCACCCGCACAAGGACAGCCTGAAATGGATCCCACCTTGAAGGTTTCACCCGCTGATTTGCCCACGGTGAAAATGTCGTCGACAGTAGGGAACTGCTTCGTGCAGTTGCTGATCTTCTTGTTCGCACGCTCTTTCACTTCCTCGTCTCCGAGGGAACGGGCACGGGCGTAGTAGTCGGAAGCGACCCAGTATGCAGCGCGCATGCCGAGGGCTCCGTCGTCGCATGCTTTCGCGGCCCCAGCGATCGCGTCCCCGATGAGCATGTAAGCGTCGGCGCTTTCCGGGTTGAGTTCGAGGAGTTGCTGCGCATAGGATTTGGCCTTGTAAGCATTGCCCACAAAGGAAGCCACTTGACCGGCTTTCAGGATGAACACCTCCCGATCGCTGCAATCGGGGCACAATTCCACGGCTTGTTCCAAGTAGGTCAGCGCTTCGCTGTAGTTCTCAGCCTTCGCGTAGTTGATGCCAATGCTGTAAGCGGAAGTGGAGCTGGGCGTTTGGGCGTGCACAGCGGTGGCCACAGGCAAGTACAGCTCGTTGTCGGTGCAGTCCTTCTTGTTCAGCAGGCGCAGGATTTTCTCCAGCATGACGAAGTCCTCAGGCGCCTCCTCGTACTTGCGTTGCAAGACAGGAACCATCTCCTCGCAATCGGCAATGGTGACGAAGACTTGGTCGATGTTGCCCTTGACCTTTTCGTAAATCTTGGCGTTGCGGTCATCGCCTTCCTCGGTGGCCGAGGCGATGGCTTCGTCGACATAATCGGATAAGGTCAAGTACTCCGTGAGCATCTCGGTGAGCTTCGCTTCAGCCGCTTCGCCTTCGAGGTTCTTCATCGCGTAGAACGAAGTGATGTAGTAGTTGCTCAGCGTTTTTGCGTCAGCCGCGGCTCCCAAGCAGTCCACCGCTTCTTTCAGCCAAGCGTTCGCTACTGCGGCGCTGTCTTTCCCGAAGTAACCGTAGTACGCGTTGGCTTTGTCGGCGAGGACTTCGCAGCGGTTGTTGGGGTGCTTGCTCGTGGTGGGGTAGTACTCCATGTACCAGTCGTGCACCATCAGGATGCTGTCTTGCAATTGGGCTACGCGATCGGTGTTGCCGGCTTCAATTTCGGCGTCCATGATTTTGTCGAGCATCCGGATGCCATAGGCGTAGAAGCTTTGCGAAGCCCCCGCAGGACAGCGCTCGTTGACTTTCGCCCACTGCAGGTACGCCTCATTGTAGTCCTTCTGCTTGTAGAAGCTGATGAAGTTGTTCAGGGATTCCTTGCACAGCTCCTGTTGCTCAGGCGTTTCGCCGTATTTGTCTTGGGCGTGAGCGTTACCGACCCACATGACGAGGGCTGCGGCTGTCATCAGCAACAGCTTCCAAGGGTTCGCGTTCGTTTTCATGTCCATATCAATCATTCGTGTTTTCGTCAATCATACAACCGAGGAACAAGCCAATTGTTCTTCAAGAAAGGCGTGAGGGAGAATCCAAACTGGAGGCGGATGTAGTTTTCCTCCAGCAATCCTTCGCCGGTGTAGCGGGTACCAATTTCTGTACCAAAGTGAAACTGGGAAGAAGATCGGCTGCCAATCATGGGCATGCTGAATCCTGCCGTAAACGCTTCATAGGTCAGTGGCACACCATCGAAATCCATCCCGAGGGTGCCTTGTGTGGTTCCCACGCGGTAGGTGGTGCGTCCCCAAGCGGTCTTGCGTTGTGCCGGGTTAGCAGGCGTCCAAGCGACACCCGACCGGAACGTTTGCAAGCGCCCCCAAGCCACCGATTCGGTCAGCATGTCCACTGATTGTTCCGTGGTGGACCAGTCCTGAAGCACATAGTCCGCACTGAGAACGAATCGGCTGCCGTTGCCGTAGGAGCGGTCGAGGGCCAATCCCACGCCGTATTTCCCGGGGATGGCGCCTGCCGCTTGAATTTGCTCTTGGAACAGTGCCGTGTCAAGCGGAGTGACGAGGCCGCCCAGGGTTTGGGTGGTTTCGACGATGCGGATGTGGTCGGTGCGGAGGGCGGCTTCGGGAGCGAACGTAAGTCCGAAACGGAGGGAGGTGCTGCGTTCAAATTCCTGTTGCGCGTTGTACCGCGAGGAAAGGAGCAGCTCGTATTGCAGGCCCAGTTCCAATCCGGCTGAGCGGTGTTGATCAACCGTACGGGTGCGGTTGTCGAGGAAGGTGGGGTCGAGGATGTCGAGTCGGGTGGTCCGCAGGATTTGGCCAAAAACGTACCGCAACCGCGCCCCCACGTACAGGGCTTGTTTCCGGATGAGCAGGCTGTCGCTTGGGCCAGTGGACACCCAGGCGTTGTGGTAGAAGCTGCGCGCCGCGCCCAACTGCATCTGGGAGAGGCCGCCTTCGCCGTCGTACGTTTCCCGGACGAGTCCCATCCCGTCGGCCGTGTAGGTCGAGGTGGCCGCGAACCCGCTCGTGCTGAACGGGGCGAGGCCGAGGTTGAAAGCGGATTGGCCGCCTTGGCGCTTGATGACGAGGGAGACCGGGGCGGTGTTGCCGAATTGGCCGTTTGCGGTTTGTTCCCCGACCTTCAGTTGTTGCAAGGTGCCGGCGCCACCGACTTCGAGGGTGGTTTTCACGACCCCCACGATGCTCGCGGGGTTCTCGGTGTTGACGAAACCGCCGTGGGTGGTGGCGATGGCGCTGCCTCCTCCGCCCAGCAGGCCGGTCGAGGTGGTGGGGTTGAGGAGGCCCAAGCCGTTGCGGGAGTAGGGGGAAAACTCCGTGATTTGGCCCGACAAGTTGGATGCGATGCCGCTCAGCAGCACGCACATCGCGGCCCCGAGGATTCCGGCGGCCAGGCGCTTCATCCCAATTAGTCGGGGCTTATTGTTGGTGCTGTAGAATGGCATAATACCCTTTGAGGGTCAAATTTGAGTCCGCAAAAATGACGCCGGAATCCCGTTCGTGCAAATATTCCGCATCTCCTCCTGTCCACATCACCTGCAAATCGGGCCAACGTTTCCCAAAATCAGCCACCCGGCCCGCCAATTCCGCGCGCGCTCCGCCCCACGCGCCAGCCACCATGCTCCCAGCCGTGTGGGTTCCCACGTGTTCAGGCAGGGTGCTCTCCGGCTGCTCAGCCCATGCTGCAAGGCGCTCTCGCCAGTCTTCGATCAACGGCAGCGCGGCCGTACCCGCGTACATCGCGCGCAACCGCAAATCAATGCCCGGCGCGATGCTCCCGCCGAAGAACACGCCTCCTGCCACCACATCACACGTGATGCACGTTCCAGCATCCACCACCACCCACACCGCCTCCGGGTCGGCTTGAGAAACGGCCACGGCATTAGCAATCCGGTCCCACCCCAAGGTCTCGGGCGTTCCATAATCCAGGGCAATCGGCAGGTCCATGGCCCGGTCCACTTGCGTTACCGGCCGGGTCCGCGCTGCGAAGACGGATTCAAGTTCAGCCGAAGGCGCGCCACTTGCCGCCCACAAAACGGCATCGGCCTCATCCGGGTCCACCTCCATCCACGCCACAGCCGCCGCATCGGTCAGCACTTCCGAAAGCTCGCCGGCCGTGAACACCCCCAATTTCAACCGGGTGTTTCCTTGGTCCACAATCCAATGCGTCATGGCTGCTTCCAGGTCAAGGTTTCCAGCAAATGGCGGGTGTCCTCCCTCACGCGATCGAGGGAAGGGGCGAGGCTGTCGGGGTTAGGCACGTGGTCAAAGTACAAAGAGCCGCGCAGGAAATGCCCGGTGGAATCGGTGGCGTAAAACTGCAGCGGGGAGGCCACGGGGCCGTCCAATTCAAAAAACACGCCGTAGGCGCGGTGCTCCGGGAAGGCGAACCGTTTGCGGCCAATCCCCAACGCTTTGATGTCGTGGGAAAAGGCCAGCTGGTGGGCATCCTCGATCATGGTAGCGATGCCCGCTTCGCCGACGGGAACCCACGTCATGTGCCACCGGGCCTTCATCGAAGGGAACACCACGTTGAACCAGCAGTTGCCGTCGCTGCTCGCTTCACCGACCACGCGCTCCACGGCGGCGTATTGCGGCAATTCGAAGGCCACGGGGCAGGCGGTCTCCACCGACCGGTAAGTGGGCTCGGGGTGTTGGATGCGGAAGTACCCCCGCGGCTTGGGGGTGGCTTCAGGGCGGCAACCGCCGAGGACGGCCAAGGCGGCGATGATGGGGAGGAACTTACGCATCGGCCGGGCCTTCAGGCAGGGTCATCTTCACCCGCAACAATTTCCGCGCGTTCGCCGCATCGACTTGCAGTTCCACGCCTTCAAATTGGATCCGTTCCCCCGTCCGAAGGATGCGGCCCGCTTGTTCCGTGATGAATCCGCCGAGCGTATCGCTTTCGCCCTTCGCCGTTTCCCAAACTTCCTCGTCCAAATCAAGGACCCGGTAGACATCGATGAGCGCCGTTTTCGCTTCGAATAAAAAGGTCCGATCGTCCAGCCGGGAGTAGGCCAAATCCTCTTCGTCAAACTCATCAGCAATCTCCCCCACAATCTCTTCGATGACATCTTCAAGGGTGATGAGGCCGCTCGTGCCACCGTACTCGTCTACCACGATGGCGATGTGGATTTTCCGCTCTTGGAAGTCCCGCATCAGGTCGTCGATCTTCCGGTTCTCGGGGACGAAAAAGGCGGGGCGGATGAGGGCTTGCCAGTTGACTTCTTCGGATTCGATTTGGGGCAGCAAATCCTTGATGTGCAAGATGCCCACCAAATCATCTGGGCTGCCCGCGTGCACGGGAATCCGCGAATACCCGCTTTCAATCACGTGCGCCCGCAACGTCGCCCAATCCACGTCCTGACCAACGGCTTCCATGTCCGTGCGCGCCGTCATGACCTGTTTGGCGTCCTTCGATCCGAGCGTGACGATGCCTTCCAAAATGCGCTGCTCTTCCTCCGTCCGCTCGCCATCGGCCGTCAGCTCGAGGGCGTGTTCCAAATCCTCCACCGACAATTCCCGGGTGGTGTTGACGCGGCCATCGAGCCACCCCCCCAGCCGCACCAAAGGTTTCCAAAACGGCGTCAGCAGCCGCTGCGCGAGCTGCAGTCCGGGCGCTGTGCGCTCGGCGAAGGTCATGCCGTTCGAGGTGGCGTACACCTTCGGGACGACCTCGCCAAACAAGACAATCAAAAACGTGACCGCCACCACGTGCAAGGTCCATTGCATCCACGGTTCGAGCGATTCGCTGGGGAAGAGCCGTTCCATGACCACCGTGGAGATGAGGATGATGCCGATGTTGACCAAGTTGTTCAACACCAAAATGGTGGCGAGCAAGTGGCGCGGCGCCCGTTCCGGATCCGGGTGCTTGAGCAAGGCGAGCACCCGCTGCGCCCGCGGTTCAGCTTCTCCGCGCTCCTCGAGCGATTGCAGGTCTTGCGGAGACAGGGAGAAAAAGGCCACTTCCGACCCGGACACCAAGGCGCTCACGAGCAAAAGCACCCCCACAGACACCCATGGCAGCCACGTGTTGGGCTCAGCAGGGACTTGGAGCAGCAGGGAAAACAAGGAAGGAGGTTCCAAGAGGGGAGGCGTTGGTTAGAACGGCGTGTCTTCCGCCTCGCTCGGCGCCGCAGCGGAAGGCTCGGCCGCGGGAGTCGCGGGAGCAGCTGCTGCTGCGGGGCTGGCTTGTTCCGCGGTCGCGGGATGCGGAGCGGCTCCGGCTCGCGGCCCGCTGTCGCTCGGCCGGTCGAGGAATTGCATCACGTCGCCCACCACTTCGGTGGTGTAGCGCTTTTGGCCGGACTGATCCTCCCACGAACGGGTCTGCAGCTTGCCTTCGATGTAGACCTGTGCACCCTTGCGCAAGTATTGATTCGCCGTTTCCGCCAGGCCGCGCCACAGCACGATGTTGTGCCATTCGGTCTGCGTGATCCGTTCGCCAGAAGTGCGGTCTTTGTACGTTTCCGAGGTGGCCATCGAAAAGGTGCAGACGGGCACTTGGTTCTGGGTGTAGCGCATTTCCGGGTCGCGGCCGAGGTTGCCGACGAGGATGACTTTGTTGATTCCTGCCATGATGATTCAAAATTAGGCCAAACCCCGCCCGCCTCGCCGCTCGCCCCGACCGATTTGTCCACAAATTCGTCACACCGCGCCCGCCGCTTCGAGGAGCTCGGGCCAGGCCCGCTCGGTCATCCGCGGCCAGGGTTTGGCCTGCGCCTCCTCCCACGTCACCCACTCCCAATCCGCCCCCCAATCCGCCCCCGGCCCCGCCACGCGCCACACCCCCCAGCGCCCCCACAACCGCCGGTGGCTCAGCACATGGCCCCCCCGCGGCACCACCTCCCCCCGCCATTCCGCCCCCCGCACCGGCGGCAACCCCACCTCGCCCCCGCGCACCCCCTCCACCCACGCCCCCGGAAACTCCCACAATCCGCCCCAAATCCCCGCCTCCGGCCGCCTCCGCACCGCGACCCGCACCCCATCGGTCAACACGTGCCCCACCACGGCCACGTCCAACACCTTCGCCTTTCCCGCCTTCACCGGCCGCCGCGCTACGGCTTCCGCCTCACCCGCCGATGCGCACCCCCCCACCAACGGACACTCCCCGCATTCCGGCGCCCGCGGCGTGCAAACCAACGCCCCCAATTCCATCATCGCCTCGTTGTGCACCCCTGGCTCATCCCGGTCCAACAACGCCCCCGCGGCCGCCTCCACGGCCCGCCGACCCGCCGGCCGGTCCACCGGCTCGTCCAACCCCACGAACCGCGCCACCACCCGATTCACGTTCCCGTCCACCGCGGCCACGGCCTCGCCATAACACATCGAGGCCACCGCCGCCGCCGTGTACGGCCCCACGCCAGGCAATTCCCGCCAGCCCGCCGCCGCCTCGGGAAACGCCCCGCCGAGCTCCCGCGAAACCACGCCCGCCGCGCGATGCAGGTTCCGAGCACGGCTGTAATACCCCAGCCCCTGCCACGCTTTCAGCACCTCGTCCTCGCTCGCCGCCGCCAGCGCATGCACGTCCGGAAACAGCTCCATGAACCGGTGCCAGTACGCCAGTCCTTGGTCGATTCGGGTCTGCTGCATAATGATCTCGCACAGCCAAGTGCCATAAGGGGTGCGGTGCTGCCGCCACGGCAGGTCGCGCTGGTGAGTTGAGAACCAAACTTTTAACCGCGAAACGGCGTCGCGGTGGGCTGCATTTTCAGATAGTTGCATCAGTTGTTTCGTTTTCAACCGGATAACCTTATTTTTGCACCCCTCAATTCGCGAAAGCGGAGGGAAATTGGAACTGACAAACCTACAAGCAAGATGACGAAAGCAGACATTGTTACCCGCATTGCAGAGCAAACGGGAATGGAGAAACAAGATGTTCAAAACACGGTCGAGGCGTTCATGACCACCGTGCGCGAATCCGTGGAGAGCGGGGAGAATGTTTACTTGCGTGGTTTCGGTAGCTTCGTCGTGAAGACCCGCGCTGCGAAGACCGGTCGCAACATCAAAGCCAAGCAGTCCATCCAAATCCCAGCCCACAACATTCCGTCATTCAAGCCTGCGAAAGAGTTCGTGGACCACGTGAAGGCGAAAGTCCCGGTAGAGGGATGAAATTGAAGAAGGGACAAGTTGCCTTGCTCGTCGCCGCAGCGGGGGTGTTGGTGGCCATCATGCTGCTCGATCGCAAACCGTCGAGCTCAGCGGATGAGGCCATCCAAGCCGTGCAGGCCATGGATGCGGACACAGCGTTGTCTGCTGTGGACCGCGCGGTGGCCCTTGTGAACGGCCCCAATCCGATGGAAGGGGTGATGAAGCTGCGCGAGTTGGCTGAGTCGGATCCCCCCAACGTGGATGCCGTGGTCTGGCTCGGCTTGTTCTCGGTCCAAAGTGGCCAGATCGAAAAAGCCCGGGAGCGGTTCGCCGATGTGCTCAGCCTCGAGCCGGGCCATTTCGAGGCGACGTTCCAACTCGCCCTCCTCGACATGGAGGACGAGTACTACGACCGCGCCATTGAAGGCTTCGAAGCCTGCATGGAGGCGGACCCTACGTTCCACAGCGGCTTGTTCTTCGCAGCCCGCTGCTACGACTTCAAAGGAGAACGCGAGGCGGCCTTGAGCCGTTATCACGCATATTTGCCCTACGCACCTGATACGGCTGTTACAGCCAGTGTGGAAGGGTTCATTCAACGATTGGAAGCCGGAAAATCCGGTTCATCAGACTAAAACCATACAGCTATGCCAAGCGGAAAAAAACGGAAGCGCCACAAGATGGCCACGCACAAGCGTAAGAAGCGTCTGCGTAAGAATCGCCACAAAAAGAAGTAAGGCATAGCTCGGGCCACCTGTTCAGGGTGGCCTGGGCGTCTTGCCTTGCGCACTAACCGATTCGCGCGTGAGCAAAGAATTGGTCATCAACGCGACGTCTTCTGGCGTCGAAATCGCCTTGGTCGAAGACGGTGTACTCACCGAACTTCATCGCGACCAAGGGGGGACGGATTATGCTGTCGGAGATATTTATCTCGGGCGGGTTAGAAAGGTATTGCCCAGTTTGAACGCGGCGTTTGTCGACGTTGGGCATGAGCGCGATGCCTTCTTGCATTACTTGGATTTGGGGCCGCATTACCGGACACAGCAGCAGTATGTGAAGCGGGTAATGGGGGGCAAGCAACCGGTTTCGGATTTGGCCCATTTCAAAAAGGAGCAGGAGATTGATAAGAAGGGCAAGATCAAGGACGAAGTCAGTGCTTCGCAATTGGTGCTTGTTCAAGTCGCGAAGGAGCCCATCAGCTCCAAGGGGCCGCGGTTGACCGCTGAAGTCACGCTGCCCGGACGTTATTTGGTGCTGGTGCCGTTCAGCGACAAGGTGTCCCTCTCGTCCCGCATCAAGGGAGAGGCCGAGCGGACGCGGTTGCGGCGGCTCATGCAGAGCATCCAGCCCCCGGGCTTTGGGATCATCGTGCGAACGGTGGCCGAAGAAAAGGGGGCGGCGGACTTGCACGCCGATTTGGAGGACCTCGTGAACCGGTGGTCGGAGTTGCACAAGCGGTTGCGCCATGCCAAACCCGGCAAGCGCGTGCTCGGCGAGATTGACAAGACCAGCGCAGTCCTGCGGGACGTGTTGGCCCCGGATTGCACTGCCATCCATGTCAACGACGCCAAGCTTGCAGACGACGTGCGGAATTACCTCCGCAGCATCGCTCCGGAAAAGGAGGAAATCTTGAAGGTCGCCAAGGACAAGGATTTGTTCAATGCGCGGAGCATCCACCGCCAGATCAAGGCGGCGTTTGGTCGCCAAGTGAACCTGCGCAGCGGGGCTTACCTCATCATCGAGCAAACCGAAGCCATGCACGTCATCGATGTGAACAGCGGAGGCCGCAAGTCCGGTGCGAAGGACCAAGAGGAAAACGCCTTGCACACGAACCTCGAGTGCGTGGACGAGATCGCCCGCGTGCTCCGGCTGCGGGACATGGGCGGCATCATCGCCATCGATTTCATCGACATGGCCAAACGCGAGCACAACAAGCAGCTCACGGATGCCATGAAGGCGGCCATGGCGAAAGACAAGGCCAAGCACAACATCCAACCGCCCAGCCGTTTCGGCGTGGTGGAGCTGACGCGTCAGCGCGTGCGGCCTGTGGCCAAGATCAAAACCGCCGAAAAATGCCCGACCTGCGGCGGCACCGGTGAGGTGGGTGCGTCCATTTTGATCACCGACACCATCGAAAACAGCTTGAACTATTTGAGCACGGCTGAAGGACACCGCCGGCTCACGCTCGTGGTGCACCCCATTGTGGAGGCCTACCTGAAGTCGGGCTGGTGGAAGTCGCAGATCCGCAAATGGCGCAAGCAGTTCGGAATTGCCCTCATCTTGGAGTCCAACAGTTCCATGGAGCTGCTGGAATACCACCTCTACAACCAACTCGGCGAGGAGCTCATTACCTGATTTGCCCTTCGCAACAAAGGCCTTCGGACGCCACTTGCACCGGACCCCGTGTCACGGAGCAGTGGCGTCCAGTTCTTTGGGGTAGCAAAGGAAGGACTTGGCGACCACCAAATCGGATGCATTCCGTGTGTCGTCGAGCGCATCCACCAAATCCGCCACCTGGCCCGTTTTGAACAGCACCTGGATGCCACCTGCCCGGTACGCCTGGTTCCGCACGCGGTCGTTCAGCACAAACGCCCCGGCCTGTTCCGGGGTGATCGACCACAAATCCGCCAGCGCCTGCGTGCGCTGCGCCACTTCCTCCGGACGGAACGCCTCTGCCCGGAGTTCAATGCGGAATAACTTCCTGCTGACGAGCCGTTCGGCAAACGTGCGCAGCACGAGGTCGTCGTGCGTCCGCCACGCTTTCAGGGCCGATAAGATGTCGCTGTCATCGAGGTCGGCAAACCGGTCCAAAATCTCCGGATCCGCCAAGAATTGCGTCCGGTCCAACCGGTTCCGCAAAAACAACCCCAGCGCCGGGGTGGCAAACAACTCGGCACCGGCTTCCCCCAATTCGTGCGCGCGCTTCAGGCAGTGCATGAGCATGTACTCCGCGCTGAGCACCGTCCGGTGCAGGTACACCTGCCAGTACATCAGCCGCCGCGCGACCAAGAACTTTTCGATGCTGTAAATGCCCTTCTCTTCGATGACCAGGTTGCCCTCCACTACGTTGAGCATCTTGATGATGCGCTCGCTGCCCACCTTGCCTTCCGCCACCCCGGAATAAAAGCTGTCTCGGGCGAGGTAGTCGAGCCGGTCCATGTCGAGCTGGGAGGACACCAGTTGGTGCAAAAACGCCTTCGGATGGTGGTCGTTGAAGATGTCGATGGCCAAATCCAGCGCCCCATGAAACTCCTCGTTCATCCGATTCATCATCAGCACCGACAAGTCTTCGTGGTTCACCCCGCCCACCAAACTGTGCTCCAAAGCGTGCGAAAACGGCCCGTGCCCGATGTCGTGCAGCAGGATGGCCGCACACGCCCCTTCGGCCTCCGCCTCGGTGATGTCGATGCCCTTCTCCCGCAGGGTGTCGATGGCCTCCTGCATGAGGTACATCGCGCCCACCGCGTGGTGAAACCGGTTGTGCACCGCGCCAGGGTAGACCAAATGCGAAAGCCCCAACTGCGAGATGCGGCGGAGGCGTTGCATGTACGGATGATCCATCAAGTCCAGCGTCAGGCCATGCCGCAAGGAAATGAAGCCATAGACCGGATCGTTGAGGATTTTGCGTTTGTTGGAAGGTGCCATGGGGGGAAAGGGCAAGAATTGCGTCCGGTTGTCGTTTCTTCGTGCAAGTTAAGTCGCAGGGGGGCGCCGTCGGTGATGGATTCACGAACGGCAACCTGCACTTCACCACCGCTCGGGAGCGATTTTTCAAAATGAATTGAACGATGACGACACACCGCAGACCACAGATTTTATGGGCAGATGATGAAATCGATTTGCTGCAACCGCACATCATGCTCCTCGAGAAGAACGGGTACGATGTGGTGTCGGTGAACAACGGGCTTGAGGCGGTGGAAAAGCTGGGGGAGGGGGTGTTTGATTTGGTCTTTCTCGACGAAAACATGCCGGGCATTGGCGGCATCGAGACCCTGCGGCGCATCCAAGCCCTGCGGCCCCATTTGCCCGTGGTGATGATCACGAAAAACGAGGAGGAACACACGATGGACGAGGCGTACGGCGCGAGCATCAGCGACTACCTCATCAAGCCGGTCATCCCCCAACAGCTGCTCGCTGTGCTCAAGCGTTTCCTCCACGTGAACCGGCTGCAAAGCGAGCAGTTGCTGCAGGATTTCCAGCGGTCGTACCGGGACATCACCCTGCAGATGATGGGCCGCTTGGAAGCGGAGGACTGGGTGGCCATTTACCGGCAGTTGGTTCAGTTTCAACTGAAGTTGACGGAGGTGCAAGACACGGGGATGCTCGACATGCTCGATGCATTGTATGTTCAAGTAGATCAAGAGTTTACGAAGTTTTATGAGCGGAACCTCGAGGAGTGGATGGCGGGGCCGGGAGAGGGGGTGCCGATGTTGTCCCACCGGATCTTGCCCGAGCGGCTGCCGCAGATGTGGCAGGAGGTGGGCGACCGACCGGTGTACTTGATTGTCATCGACAATTTGCGTTTGGATCAATGGGATTTGATCGAGCCCATGCTGCAAGACAAATGGCGCATCCGGACCAAGTCCCCGTACTTTTCCATCCTCCCCACCGCCACCCAATATGCCCGCAACGCCCTGTTCTCCGGCCTCAACCCCGCCGAAATCGCCCGCGTTCACCCGCAGTGGTGGAAGGATGAACGGGACGAAGGCGGCAAGAATAACCACGAGCAGGAGCTCTTTCAATCCCTGTTGAAACGGCTCGACTACCGCGGTCGCTCCGGCTACCACAAGGTCATCCGGCATGAACACGGTCGGAAGTTCGTGGACCAATTCCACACCACCCGCGAAAACGGCATCACGGCGGTGGTGTACAACTTCGTGGACCAGCTCTCGCACGCCCGGACGGACAGCGACGTCATCAAGCAGCTCACGGAAGGGGAGGCGGGCTACCGCTCGCTGACCGCTTCGTGGTTCAAAAACAGCACCTTGCGCGAGGCCATGGACCGGATGGCCGAAACCGGCGCCCGCGTCATCGTCACCACCGACCACGGCACGGTGCGCGTCGCAGACCACGTGGTGGTGCGCGGCGAGCGGGACACCAACACCAACCCGCGCTACAAAGTGGGCAAGAACCTCGGATACGACGCGAAGGAGGTCTTTGAGGTCCGCGATCCGGAGGCCTTTGGGCTGCCGAGGCGGAATTTGGCCGATTCCTACATCTTCGCCAAGGGCCACGACTTCTTCGTTTACCCGAACAACCAGGGCGAGCACGTCCGCCGGTTCAAGGACACGTTCCAGCACGGGGGCATTTCGATGGACGAGGTCATCATTCCCTGGGTGGAACTCGATCCGCGCTGAACATGGAACGGCAGGTGATTTGGACGGCGGAGCTGCCGGACTTGCCGTCCCTCGAGGGGGCGGCGAGGGAAGTGGCGGCGCGGCTGCCTGAGGCGGGCGTGGTGGCCTTCCACGGTCCGATGGGGATCGGGAAGACGACGTGGGTGAATGCCTTGTGCGCGGTTTGGGGGGTTGCGAGCCACGGGGCCAGTCCGACCTTCGGATTGGTGCACCATTATCCGCGGCCGGGGCGGCCGGAGGTGGCGCATTGGGATTTGTACCGGTTGCAAACGGAGGAGGAGGCGTGGGATGCCGGGGTCGAGGACAGCTTTCTTCAGCCCAAATTGAACCTCGTCGAATGGCCGGAGCGCGCCCCGAGTTTGATGCCGGAGGACAGCTGGTTGCTCCGGATGGAGTGGGCCGGGCCGGTGCGCCGGGTCACTTTGGAGGCTCCGGTGCCGTCGCATCCGTGAACTTTCCTATTTTCGGCGGCACATGGAAGGTCAACGCACAGGCATAGAGTCCCTCGCAAGGGAGGCAGCGCTGCTGCCCCAAGAGGCACTGCTTCAATCCGGTCGAAAAGGCAAGGAACTGGTCATCGGCATCCCGAAGGAGGACAGCCTGCAAGAGAAGCGCGTGGCCTTGGTGCCCGAGGCGGTTGCCCTGCTCGTGGCCCGGGGACACCAGTTGTTGGTCGAAACCGGGGCCGGCAAGGAGGCCCATTACTCCGATTCAGATTACAGTGAAGCGGGCGCCCGCATCGTCTACGACCGCCGCCAAGTTTTTCAGGCGGGCCTGGTGGTGAAGGTCGAGCCGCCCTCGCTCGAAGAAGTGGAGCTGCTCAATCAGCGCTCCATTTTGATCAGTGCCTTGCAGTGGAGCGTGCAGCAGGAAGGCCTCCTCGAGGCGCTCATGGCCAAACGCATCACGGCCATCGCCTGGGATTTCATCCAAAACGACAACGGCATCTTCCCGCTCGTTCGGGCCATGGGCGAGATCGCGGGGAACACCTCCATGCTCATGGCAGGGGAGCTCCTCGCGGGCCCGCAAGGCCGCGGCACCATGCTCGGCGGGGTGTCCGGCGTGCGGCCATCTGAAGTGGTCATCATCGGGGCGGGCACCGTGGCCGAGTTTGCCACGCGTTCGGCCCTCGGGTTGGGCGCCACCGTCAAGCTGTTCGACAACAGCCCGCACCGGCTCATCCGACTCCAAAACGCCATCGGCCAGCGCCTGTGGACATCTACCCTCCAGCCCTCGGTGTTGCAGGAAGCCCTGCGGACGGCTGACGTGGCCATCGGCGCCCTGCGCGGCAACGGTCCCCGTTCCCCGCTCATCGTCTCGGAGCCCATGGTGGCCGGCATGCGGCGCGGCTCGGTGGTGGTGGACGTGACCATCGACCGGGGCGGCTGCTTCGAGACGAGCCGGGTGACCTCCCACGAACGCCCTACGTTTGTGGAATTCGACGTCATCCACTACTGCGTGCCCAACATTCCTTCCCGCGTGAGCCGCACCGCATCGAAGGCCCTGAGCAACATCTTCGCTCCCTTGCTGCTCGAACTTGGAGACGATGGGGGCGTTGAATCCGCTGCGCGCCAGAACCGCCTGGCCCGCTCGGGCATCTACCTCTTCGGAGGCGTCATCACCCACGCCGAAGTGGCCCGCGAATCCGGCCTCCCCTACAAGGACCTCGACTTGCTGCTCGCCGCGCTTTGATTGCGCTCAGGCGGTGGTGGATTTGCCGCTGACGGTTTTGCGGATTTGGTGCAGCGTCATCAAGGCGTCCACCGGAGTGAGGTGGTCGATGTCCAGGCCCAAAATCTGTTCCCGCACATCCACGAGGACCGGGTCGTCCAATTGAAAGAAGCTCATCTGCATGTTCGGCGCCACCTTCGGTTGGGGCTCCCAATTTGGTCCTCCTTCAGCGGCCACTTCCTGCGGTTCGCTTCCCCGCCGGGCCTCGAGCGACGCCAAGACCGATTCCGCTCGGCCCACTACGCTCGCCGGCATCCCCGCAAGCCGGGCCACGTGGATGCCGAAGCTGTGGTTGCTGCCACCGGGCACGAGCTTGCGCAGGAACACGATGTGCTTGCCCACCTCCTTGACGCTCACGTTGAAATTCCGGATGCGCGCGAACTGATCCGTCATGTCGTTCAGTTCGTGGTAGTGCGTGGCGAACAACGTCAGCGGGCGGAACCGCGGGTGCTCGTGCAGGAATTCCGCGATGGACCAAGCGATGCTCACCCCGTCGTAGGTGGAAGTGCCCCGTCCAATTTCATCGAGCAGCACCAAACTCCGATCCGACAAGTTGTTCAAAATCGACGCCGTTTCGTTCATCTCCACCATGAACGTCGACTCCCCACTCGAGATGTTGTCCGAGGCTCCCACGCGGGTGAAAATCCGGGTGCAAACGCCCAATTCAGCCGCAGCGGCCGGCACGAAACTGCCGGCCTGGGCCAGCAGGGAAATGAGGGCGGTTTGGCGCAGCAGGGCACTCTTGCCGGCCATGTTGGGGCCGGTGATCATTAAAATCTGTTCCGCCTCGGGGTCGAGGGTGACATCGTTGGCCACGTAGGATTCGCCCGGCGGCAGGGACTGTTCGATGACCGGGTGGCGCCCGCCTTCAATCCGCAGCCCCCACGTGCTCAACATCACCGGCCGGCGGTAATCCCGATCGCGGGCCAGGGTGGCAAAGCCGTTGAGGACGTCGACGGCACCGAGTACGTGGGCATTCGCCTGCAGGGCGGCGATTTCCTCAGCCGCCGCCGCTACAAGTTCATCGTACAGCTGCTGTTCCAGCACTTCGGCCCGCGTCCGGGCGTCGAGGATGCGCTCCTCGAGGTCCTTCAGTTCTTGGGTGATGTAGCGCTCAGCTTGCGTCAGGGTTTGCTTGCGGATCCATTCCTCGGGCACCTTGTCCTTGTGGGCGTTGCGCACTTCGAGGTAGTAACCAAACACGTTGTTCGAGGCGATCTTCAGGCTCGGGATGCCGGTGCGTTCGGCCTCCCGGGTGCAGATGTCGTCGAGGGCCTGCTGGGCATTAGTGCGCAGATTCCGCAGTTCGTCGAGCTCGGGAAACACCCCTGCTCGGATGACGCTGCCTTTGGTCACACTGGCGGCAGGCTCGTCGGCAAGCTCCCGGTGCAGCCGCTCAAGCAGCGCGTCGCACGGGGTCAGCTGCTCGAGGAAGGGAAGCAGCGCATCGAGTCCTTCCACCGCTTGGGCCAAATCATGTACGCTCCCCAGCCCCGTGCGCAACTGGGCGAGTTCGCGCGCCGAAATCCGCCCGGTACTGGCCTTGGAGGCCAGCCGCTCCATGTCGCCCACCCGTCCCAAGACGACCCGCAACGCATCGATGGTCCCGGGCGCCTCCTGCAGCGCGGCCACGGCCTCGTGCCGTTGGCCGATGACGGCCGTGTCGGTGGAGGGCATGATGAGCCAACGCCGGAGTTTCCGAGCGCCCATGGGGCACGCGGTTTGGTCCATCACCTCCACCAACGCCCGGCCATCGGCCGCCGCCGGATGCAGGATTTCCAAATTGCGCAGCGTGAACCGGTCCATCCACAGCACCCCCTCCTCAGCAATCCGCCCCACTTGCCGCAAGTGATTCCGCTGCGCGTGCCGCGTCGAGTCCAAGTAATGCAGGATGCCCCCGATGGCCACTGCCGCGAGCGGCGACGATTCCAACCCGAAACCCTTCAGCGACGCGACGCCAAACTGCTTCTCAATGGCTTCCCGCGCAAAGTCTTCGGTGAAGACCCAATCGTCCAACCGGCTCCGGTGGGCATCCGTTTTCACCAACCCGAAGACGTCCTGCTCATGCCCGCGCTGGTACACCACCTCCGAGGGCGCATAACTGCGCAGGACGCGGTCGATGAAATCCACGTCGCCTTGTCCGGCTTGAAAATCCCCGGTGCTCACGTCGAGAAACGCAATGCCCAGTTCCTTCCGGGTCCAATGGATGGCGCACAAAAAGTTGTTGGCCTTGGAGTGCAGCACATCGTCGTGCAAAGTGACCCCGGGGGTCACCACTTCTGTGACCCCGCGTTTTACGAGGCCCTTCGCCTGCTTCGGATCTTCGAGTTGGTCGCAAATGGCCACGCGGTTGCCGGCTCGGACCAGCTTCGGCAGGTAGTTGTCAAGGGCGTGGTGCGGAAACCCGGCGAGTTCGATTTCGGAGGCACTGCCGTTGCCCCGCTTGGTCAACGTGATGTCAAGGACCCCCGCCGCGCGGATGGCGTCCTCACCAAACGTCTCGTAAAAGTCTCCCACCCGAAACAGCAAAATGGCATCGGGATGCTGCCGCTTGGCTTGGTCGTATTGCTGCATCAAGGGGGTGGAAGCGCGTGCCATGGTCGTCGTGGGTTCTGCCGAAACCATCGAAATTAGGCACTTTAAAGCGCTCCGCAGCGTGCAGAGGCAGGTGGTTTTTGCACAAGGCGTTCACATCACGCCACGCGCAAATTCTGTGTATCGTCGCCGTTGAATTGTTGCTCGGCGTATTCCCGCGTCACCAACAACTCGTTGGTGTCGCTTCCTGGCAGGTCGAACATGGCATCCCGCAAGATGGCCTCGCAAATGCTCCGCAACCCCCGGGCGCCCAACTTGAGTTCAATGGCTTTTTCTACCATGTACTCCAAGCCCGATGCGTGGAACTTCAGGGCGATGCCATCGATTTCAAACAGCCGAACGTACTGCTTGATCAGGGCGTTCTTCGGTTCCGTGAGGATGCGCCGGAGGGCGTCCCCATCCAAGGGCTTCAAGTGAGTCAACACGGGGAAACGTCCGATCAATTCAGGAATCAACCCAAAGGAGCGCAGGTCGGCCGCGCTCACGTACGACAGCAAGTCGTCGTTGTGCTGTTGGGGGTCGCCTTTTTGGTAGCCAATGGCTGATCGGTTGATGCGCCGCTCGATGAGCTGTTCAATGCCTGCAAACGCCCCGCCACAAATGAAGAGGATGTTCTTCGTGTTGATGTTGACCAGCTTTTGTTCCGGGTGCTTGCGTCCGCCTTGCGGGGGGACGTGCACTTCTGCGCCTTCGAGGAGCTTTAAGAGGGCCTGTTGCACGCCTTCGCCGCTGACGTCACGGGTGATGCTAGGGTTGTCGTTTTTCCGAGCGATTTTGTCGATCTCGTCGATGAACACGATGCCCCGCTCGGCCGATTCCACATCGTAATCCGCGGCTTGCAGCAAGCGCGAAAGCACGGACTCCACGTCTTCGCCCACATAGCCGGCCTCCGTGAGCACGGTGGCGTCTGCGATGCAGAAGGGGACGTCGAGCATGCGGGCAATGGTTCGGGCGATGAGGGTTTTCCCCGTTCCCGTTTCGCCCGTCAGGATGACGTTGGACTTTTCGATTTCCACGGCATCGGCGTCCGGTTTAGGATGCAAAAGCCGCTTGTAGTGGTTGTAGACCGCTACGCTTACGGTGCGCTTGGCTTCCTCCTGGCCGATGATGTATTCATCCAACCGTTGCTTGATTTCCTGTGGTTTCAGGAGCTTCAAGTTCTGGGACAAATTGGACTTAGAGTGCTGCTTTTGCTCCTCTTCAATGATGTTCTCCGCTTGGGCCACGCACAGGTCACAAATGTGGCCTGTGATGCCGGCGATGAACACACTCACTTCCTCCTTGCTCCTGCCGCAAAACGAGCAGGTGATGTTTTTTTTCGAACTCATGGCAACGAAATGTCGGATTTACTTCCGCTCGAGCACTTCGTCGATCATGCCGTATTCCTTGGCTTCGGCAGCAATCATCCAGTGGTCCCGGTCGGCGTCGGCCCACACTTCGTCGTACGGCTTACCGCTGTGTTGGGCGATGATTTCGTAAAGTTCCTTCTTCAGTTTCTGGATCTCCCGTGCAGTGATTTCGATGTCAGACGCTTGACCGCTTGCTCCACCGAGGGGTTGGTGGATCATGACGCGGCTGTGCTTCAATGCCGTGCGCTTGCCATCTGCGCCCGCGCAGAGCAACACGGCCCCCATTGACGCCGCCATGCCCGTGCAAATGGTGGCCACATCGGGGCGGATGTACTGCATGGTGTCGTAGATGCCCAAGCCGGCGTACACGCCACCCCCGGGTGAGTTGATGTAGATCTGGATGTCTTTGGTGGGGTCGGTGGACTCCAAGAAGAGCAACTGGGCCTGGATGATGTTGGCCACGTAATCGTCGATGCCGGTGCCCAGGAAGATGATGCGATCGACCATCAAGCGGGAGAAAACGTCGACTTCCCGGAAGGGCATGGGGCGCTCTTCGATGACCGTGCGGGTCATGTTCTCGGGGCCGTAGGCAGCTGAGATGTAGCTTTCTACGGTATGGCTGCTCAAACCGCGGTCCTTGACAGCGTACTTGAGGAATTCTTTGCGATCGGTCATGGGGTAAAATTACAATGCAAATTGGCCTCAATCAGATAAGCTTTGTGAACGCGGCCTTGGAATTTGTGAACGACGGGAGTTTGATGAACAAAAAAAGCGCCCTGCTGGAGCAGGACGCTTTTTCATGCGAGTTGAAGTTGGGTCAACGCACTTCTGCTGCGAGTTTCGCGAAGTCGTCGAACGACACCGCCTTGTCCTTGATGGTGACCCGGGTCTTGAGGTCGTCCACGACTTTCCGCTCGATGACGAGGTCGGCAATGCGGCGGCGCTCCTCTTCGTTGGCGAGGGCATTTTGGGCAAAGGAATCGAGGTACTCTCCCTCAATCGGCATGCCGTACTGGGCGTATTGCGCGCCGATGATGCGCTTGGCTTCGTCGAGGAGTTCCTCCTGGGCCACGCGCATTTCGGTGGCCTTCATGACAGCTGATTGAACGAGCTGCCAACGCAGGGTTTCTGCGTAAGCGGGGTACTCCTTTTCGACCTGCTCTTCGGTGATTTCTTGCTCGTTGGCCACTTGGATCCAACGCTTCATGAAGTCATCGGGCATCGGCAGGGCGAGGTGATCAATGAGGTCGGTTACGAAGCGGCGGCGGAACACCCATTCGGCGTCGCGGTCGAACTGGGCCGCGATTTCTTCCTTCACCTTCTCTTCGAAACCTTTCACGTCGCTGACCACGTCTTTGCCGAGCACCTTGTCCCAAAGTTCTTGGTTGTTCTCGTGGAGGTGCATCCGCTTGATTTCGCGGACTTCGAACAGGAAATTCCCGGTCAAGGCGTGCACTTCTTCGTGTGAGATGTTGAGCATTTTGCCCAAATCGTCGTGGCCGTGGCTCACCAAGTGCGGGTCCACCGTGACGTGGTCGCCCACCTTCAAGCCGGTCAGGGCCTTCTTCGTCTTCTTATCGGAGATGTGCTCGATGCTGATGTTCGCGTCGTTGGCGATGCCGCCTTCGAGGACGTTGCCCGCCTCATCGAGTTGCGCCATGAGGCCCACGAGCATGTCCTTGTCGCCCGACACTTCCTCGTCGCTCAAGGTTCCGTGGCGGCGGCAGTGGTCTTCGATGGCCGCTTCGAGCGCCTTCTTGTCCACCTTGATGCTGTGGCGGGTGAAGGTTGCTTTCTTGCCGAATTCCAACGGAACGGCGGGCGCCAAACCGATGTCGTAAGCGAATTCGAAGTCGCCGGGTTTTTCAAAATCACCGGTGTCGGCTTCGTCTTGGGCGGGAATGGGTTGGCCCAACACCTCTACCTGCTCGTCGTCGAGGTACTTGCCAAGGGTTTCCTGCAGCATTTTGTTCAGCTCCTCCACAAGCACGGGGGTGCCGTACTGCTTCTTGATGAGGGCCATGGGCACTTTGCCCTTGCGGAACCCGGGAACGGTAGCGGATTTCCGGTAGTTTTCGAGGACGGTTTCGACGCGCGGCTGGTAGTCGCTCGGTTCGAGTTTGATCTTGACGCGGGCCGTCAATTCTCCGGTGGATTCGCGTTGAATCTGCATGGATTGCGATTTGGTTTAAAAGCATGTCGAAGGGCCTTGCAAACACCCGACGGCGCTGCAAAACTCCAACTGTGTGCGGGTGAAGGGACTCGAACCCCCACGCCTTGCGGCACCAGATCCTAAGTCTGGCGTGTATACCAATTTCACCACACCCGCGAAAGGGGCGCGAAGTTACACAGGAAATCGCTGAAATTGAACCGTTGGGAGGGTTTGCTGAAATTTTGGCGGTCGGCTTGCGGGTGGAACGGCTCGCGGGCTCGAACTTGCGGCGCGATGAAGTACGTATTGGCGGTTTGGGGGGTGTTGGCGATGGGGGCGGTGTGGGCTGCGGTCGGCGCGGATTCGACGGCGGTGGAGCGGGTGCGCATTGTGCGGGCGGATGCCATTGTGCGGGATCCCGCGGTGACGGGTGCGCAGCGGTTGGTGGGGGATGTGGTGCTGGCGCACCGGGATGCGGAATTGCGCTGTGACAGCGCGTGGCGCTACGATGACGGGAGGTTTCGTGCCATGGGGCGGGTCGTGGCAGAACGGCCGGGCGAGTGGGTGATGCGGGGTGATGAGGTGGTGTGGGATCCGGTTGCGGAGCGGCTGGACGCGCGGGGGGCTCCGGTGCGTTTGGAGGAGGCGGAGCTGGTGGTGACGGGGCCGGTTTTGCGGTATGGGTGGGTCGATGAGGAGGCGTGGTTCCCTGAGCGCGCTGTGATGGAGTCGGCGCATCGGACGGCGGTGGCGGATCGGGGGCGGTTTCACGTGCCGAGCGGGTGGTTGTCGTTGGGCGGGGATGTGGTGGTGAGCGGGGACGGTGAGCGGGTGGATTCGGATTCGTTGCGGGTGCATGTGCGGGAGGGGGATGTGGTGTTTTGTGGGCGGTCGATGGTTCGCGGGGCGGACGGGGAG
>CBFHPD010000062.1:0-1000 GCA_965657495.1 uncultured Flavobacteriales bacterium | reverse complement strand
GGAGGCAATGACGAACAGCCTGCTGCGGTTCACGACCGCGGGCAGTGTAGACGATGGAAAGAGCACCCTCATCGGGCGGCTGCTGCACGATTCCAAGAGCATCTTCGAAGACCAACTCGAAGCCGTTGAAGCGTCCAGCGCGCAGAAAGGCCTCGAGACCGTGGATTTGAGCTTGTTGACGGACGGCCTCAAGGCCGAAAGGGAGCAGGGCATCACCATTGATGTGGCCTACCGCTACTTTGCCACCCCCCGCCGCAAGTTCATCATCGCGGACACGCCAGGCCACATTGAATACACGCGCAACATGGTCACAGGGGCTTCGACGGCCGATTTGGCCATCATCCTCATCGATGCGCGCCACGGCCTGCTCGAGCAGACCCACCGTCACAGCTTCATCGCCAGCATGCTCGGCATCCAGCACCTTGTGGTGTGCGTGAATAAAATGGACCTCGTAGATTGGAGCGAAGCGCGCTTCCGCGAAATCGTGGAGGCCTACCAGAGCTTCAGTTCGCGTCTGAACATCCCCGACATCAAATTCATCCCCATCAGCGCCCTGCTCGGCGATAACGTAGTGGATGCAAGCACCAACATGCCCTGGCACACCGGTGGCAGCCTGCTGAATCACCTCGAAGAAGTACACGTCAGCGGCGACCGCAATTTGCAGGACTGCCGGCTCCCCGTGCAATACGTCATCCGACCGCAGGTAGATGGCGCGCGCGACTTCCGCGGCTATGCCGGGCGAATTGCCAGCGGGGTGTTCAAGCCGGGGGACGAAGTGCTCGTATTGCCGAGTGGGCGCACGTCGAAAATCGCAGACATCCAAGTGGGTGAGCGTTCGATTCCCAAAGCCTTCCCCCCGTTGAGCGTGACGATGACCTTGGAGGATGACATTGATGTTTCGCGCGGAGACATGATCGTGCGGCAGCACAATCAACCGAGTGTGGTAAGCCAAATCGACACCCGGGTATGCTGGTTGGCCCCCCCCCCACAGAACCCCCCC
>CBFHPD010000061.1:0-1374 GCA_965657495.1 uncultured Flavobacteriales bacterium | reverse complement strand
ATTGGATGAAGCACACGTTGGACTCGGCTCATTATGCGCTGCTAGCGGTGGACCAAACCGATTTCACCCACATCCCCAACGACGGGCCAGCCCCCCGCGACCTGACCGCCCTTTCGGCGCGCGTCGAACGCCTCGACGCCCTGCGGCCGGTCCCGCAATGGCTCGGCTCGAACTCCTGGGTGATCAGCGGGGAGAAGACCGCGTCGGGGGAGGTGATTTTCTGCAACGACGCGCACATGGCGTTTGCCCAGCCTTCGGTTTGGTATGAAGCGCACATCGTAACGCCCGAGGTCGAATACTACGGCAACCACCTCGCCGGCCTGCCCTTCCCCGCCATCGGGCACACCCGCGAGCACGCTTGGGGCATCACCATGTTCGTCAACGACGACATCGACCTCTACCGCGAAACCATCGACGGCAACCGCTACCTGCACGGCAGCGAGTGGCTTCCCATCGAAGAGACCACCGAAGTCATCGAGGTGGCCGGCGAAGAGCCCGTCTCCTTCAAGCTCCGCAAAACCCACCACGGACCCCTCATCGAAGAGGATCTCGCCATGTGGTGGACGTTCACGCAATACCCGGAGAACCGCATCCACGAGGCCTTCTACGGGTTTTCGCGCAACGAGGGCATCGAGGCGTTTGCCGACGCGGCTTCCCTGGTGCACGCACCGGGCATCAACCTGATGTACGGGGATGCCGCGGGCGACATCGGTTGGTGGGCGAGCGCGAAATTGCCCGTCCGCCCGCCGCATGTGGATACGAAGACGGCCATTGACGGCACTGATCCCCGCAACGACGTCCGGGGCTGGCACCCGTTTGCGGACAACCCCCAATCGGTCAACCCCGCCCGGGGCTTCGTGTACTCTGCGAACAATGCGCCTGAATCCCGGGACAGCCTCCGCTACCCGGGGCATTATTACGCGGGCAACACCCGGGCCGCAGCGATTTTTGCGGCGTTATCGACGCCGGGTCAGGAATGGACCGTGCCCCAAGCCCAGGCCCTGCAATTGGACCACCACTCGCCCGTGTACCGCGAGAACGCCGCGCGCATGGTGGCCTTGGCTGAAGCAGCCGGCGAAACGGTGGAGGATTTCTTAAAAGGGTGGGACGGAGGCCACGAGGCAGATGACCTCGCGCCCACCTTGTATTACCGGTGGATGTACCGCACCCTCGAGGGCGCGATGTCCGATGAGTTCGAACAGGCGGCCACGGATGGCACGGCCGCCGAAAAATGGGAGGCCTTCCACAAAACCATCGTCAGCGAAAACACGTTCCCGCGGCTGCTGCGTGCGGTGGACGCACCATGGTGGGACAACGTGATCACGGACCGGGTAGAGACTGCTGCGGAAGTCGTTGCTGCTGCATTGATTCAAG
>CBFHPD010000060.1:0-1137 GCA_965657495.1 uncultured Flavobacteriales bacterium | reverse complement strand
TTCAATGGATTGGGCAAGGAGAAGGTCGACCACGTGCGGAGCGGCGACTTGTGCGCCATCACCGGCATGGAGGGCTTTGAAATCGGCGATACTGTGGCGGACCTCGAACACCCCGAAGCCATGACGCGCATCGAGGTGGACGAGCCGACGATGTCGCTGCTCTTCACCATCAACACCTCACCCTTCTTGGGCAAGGATGGGGAGTTTTTGACCAGCCGCCACATCCGGGAACGCTTGGATGCTGAGTTGCAAAAGAACTTGGCCCTGCGGGTCGAAGCCACCGACAGCGAGGACAAGTGGAACGTTTTTGGACGGGGCATTTTGCACTTGTCCGTTTTGATTGAAACCATGCGCCGCGAAGGGTACGAGCTGCAAATCGGCAAACCCCGCGTGCTGAACAAGGAGATCGACGGCGTGTTGCATGAACCGTGGGAGCACCTCGTCATCGATGTTCCGGCTGAAGTGTCCGGCAAAGCGACCGAACTCGTGATGATGCGCAAAGGGCAACTGCGGGTGATGGAAGCAAAGGGCGACCTGCAGCACCTTGAATTCCACATCCCTTCCCGCGGCCTCATCGGATTGCGGAACCAGGTCTTGACCGCTACCGCTGGGGAAGCGGTGATGACGCACCGGTTCGAAGCCTACGAACCGCACGCTGGGGAGTTGGCAACGCGCTCAAGCGGCTCGCTCGTATCCATGGAAGCCGGCCAAGCCCGCGCCTACGAGATCGACCGGTTGCAAGACCGCGGCATCTTCTTCATCGATCCGGGCGAAGACATCTACAAAGGTCAGGTTGTGGGCGAATGCGCCCGGGACAACGACATGGAACTCAACCTCGTGCGCGGAAAGAAGTTGACGAACATGCGGGCTTCAGGCGCCGACAAGGGCCTGCGCATCGCACCCGCCCGCAAGCTGTCACTCGAAGAGTTCATGGAGTTCATCAACGACGACGAGTACCTGGAAGTCACGCCGAAAGCCATGCGCGTGCGGAAAATCCCGAAGTAATGGCGCGCCGTTGGTCTGCATGGGACGCTTGGAAGCTGAACATTCTGGATGCGTCAGCCCGCCCGTTCGCTCAGACGAATGCCGTGCCTTTGTGGGTGTTGTCGGCTGCAACTGGTCGCTCCCATTTGTTGG
>CBFHPD010000059.1:0-2021 GCA_965657495.1 uncultured Flavobacteriales bacterium | reverse complement strand
CGCCGATGACCCGGCTGCTGCGCCCGTTTTGCGGCGGTACAACATCCAAGGCACCCCGTGCACCCTGTTCCTCAACGGCGACGGCACCGTCATCGATTACCGCTTCGGTGCGGTCAGTCAGCCGGATTTCCTCAACTGGGTGGCCACGCTGTAAAGGCAGGCGCGCGCAAAAAATGCCAAAACCCACCGGCAGCACCAGCCCGTGCCGCGTCTCTGCTAACTTTGCTGCGGAATGAACCGAAGCGCTCAACACATTGCCGCCATCCTCTTGACCGTTTGGTCCCTGGTGTGGGGGGGGAATGTGGTCCACTTGTGGTCCCATGCGCTCGGTCACTTCGGTCATGCCGTCGCTGAAGGCCACCGCTGCAGCCACCACTGCCTTCCAGGCGAGCGCGCCGAGGCAGACCGCACCGGACCTCATTTTGACCGCGCGACGGCCACCGATGATCCGTGCTTGCTGTGCGATTGGGATTGGGGGCCGTTGAGCAGCCACCCGGCTGAACCCGCCATGGTCCAGCGGCCAGCGCACCCCGCAGCAGCTCCCGCCCTTGCGGTGGAAGCGGGACACCGCAGTGCTTGGCTCACGTCGATTCACGGGCGAAGGGGACCGCCTTGTAAGCGCTGATTGAACGCGCTTTTCAACCCCCTCAATCCCATTCCTGATGTACCCATCCCTTCGCCCGATCCGGCGCGAGGTGGAGCGTGCTTGGCGACGGAGTACGGCCGCAGTTGGCGTCCTGTTCCACGTCCTGGCGTCGGGGCAATCCACCACGAGTCTTTCCGGCCACGTGCTGGATGCGGTTTCCCTGCAGCCCATTGAGGCCGCGGGAATCACCGCCCTGCCGAGCTCCACCACGGCATTCACGGACGCTACCGGGCAGTTCCAGTTCTCGATTTCCGATTCCGTCGATTCGCTCCTCGTCCGCGCCACCGGATACGCCACCCGCGTATTCGGCCCGCCTTTTGCCGAACATATCGACCTCTCCCTGCAGCCACTCGCGTTTGACTTGGCCGTGGCCGAGGTGGCCACCATGTCCGCGCCCGAGGCGGAGGCCGTTGCCTTGCCGGAGGGGGACCTCATGCAGTCATTGGCGGCCACGCCGGGCCTTGCGAGCCTCGATTTGGGGACGGGCCTTGTGCAGCCGGTGGTCCGCGGGCTTTATGGTTCGCGGGTGGCGGTGCTCGAGGACGGCGTGCCGCAGCAGGGGGCGCGGTGGGGCGCGGATCATGGGGCCCTCATCGATCCCGATCTGTACGCGGCTTCGGCTTGGGTGCCGGGGGCAGGCCAAATCCAACTCGGCCCCGAATCCCAAGGCGGCGGCCTCCGATTCCGCTCCTCCTCCTGGACCGGCACCCCGAAGCGCCACACCACCACCGGCACCACCTTCCGCACCGGCGACCTCCGCACCAAATTCTTCGCCCGCCATGCCCGCTCGGATGCGGAAGGCCTCACCGAAGTGGGCGGCTCGTATGCGGTGTTCGGTGACCGGAACATTCCCCAAACCGCGTTCACCTACCTCGGCCGCACCTACGCGCTGCCCGAGGCCCGGCTCCTCAACACGGCGGGTCGCGCCGGCCATGCCATGGCGCTGCGGGAGCGGCCGCGTGCGGCGGGGGGGACGTTCAAGTGGGTGGTGCGGGCTGCGGATGTGCAGCAGGGACTGTTTCCGGGCATCATCGGAGTGCCGATGCAACAGGATTTGGCCCCGGGCGGCAGCCTCCTCGATGTGGAACTGCCGCAGCAACGCGCCAGCCGCCTCACCGCGACCTGCGTGTGGACGGAGGCCCCGGTAGGCCGGGCCTTGTTTCGTTCCCATACCGCGTCCGTCGCGTGGAACCGCCGCTTGGAATTGGCCCCGCCACACGCCCACGTTTGGGGGCCTAAGCCTACTTCACCCGTCAGCTTGGCGCTCAACGAATGGACGGCGTTCGCCGAAGGCCTGTACCGGGGCGCCCACGGGCAGGTCGGTTGGCAGGTCGAAGCCCTGTCACTGCAGGCCACCGGCTGGGAGTTCCTCGTG
>CBFHPD010000058.1:0-6899 GCA_965657495.1 uncultured Flavobacteriales bacterium | reverse complement strand
ACTGATGTTTAAATCCACCCTTCCCGCCTGGGCCACTGGGGCCATGGGCCTATTTATCCTGACGGGCTGCGCGCAATCGCAGGACTCCTCGTCACAAGAAACCAACACTGAAATGAGTGAATTGAGCTACGCGTTTGGCGTACTGTTTGCAAACAACCTGCAACAAGAAGGCTTGTCCGACATCGATACCGATGCAGTGGCGCGCGGATTTGCCGAACAATTTGGCGGCACGGCGACCATGACCATGGAGCAAGTGAACCAGGTGCTCAGCGAAGGCATGAAGGCCATGCGCGAGGCGCAGAGCGCAGAATACTTGGCGGAATGCCAGGCATTTTTAGACGAAAACGCAAAAAAGGAAGGCGTTCAAGTCACCGCTTCGGGCTTGCAATACGAGCACCTCGTTGAAGGCGACGGCCCCTCCCCCACGGAGAGCTCAACGGTCACCGTCCACTACAGCGGCACGTTGATTGATGGAACGGAATTCGACTCGAGCTACAAGCGGGGCGAAACCATCAGCTTCCCGTTGAACGGTGTCATCGCCGGTTGGACCGAAGGCTTGCAGTTGATGAAGGTGGGCGGCAAGACCCGCTTTGTCATCCCGCACGATTTGGCCTACGGTGCGAACCCCAATCCGAACAGCCCCATCCCGCCGTACGCGACCCTCGTGTTCGAAGTGGAGCTCTTCGAAGTCAAGTAATTTGACCCCGCGCCTGGACGGCGTATGAATGAAACCTTGATGGCATTCCCTCGTAAAAGGGGCCATCAAGGTTTTTTTCATGACCCCATTCTACGCCCTCCTTTCCCGCTCCGCGGGCTTGATTGTCCTCCTTGCTTGTGCGCTCGCCGTTCAGGCCCAACAGCCGCATACCAGCGAAGTTGGACCGATTTCAGTGCACGCAGAAGATGTCGTTCCGGACCGCGGGCTGGCTTGTCCTTTGGACGAAGCCTCGCAACCGCTGGCCGGCGCAGCCCGCCGTTCATTCGAACGGTTTGACGCGGCTGTGCGCGACCAAATCAACCGCGACCGATTCCGCGTTTACAGCGGTACGCGCCCTGCGGAAGCGGTGTTGGAGCTGCCCGTTGTGGTACACGTGTTGCACCGCGGGGAGGTGATTGGCGATGCGTTCAACTTGGGCTTCGACCAATTGGCCAGTGCCTTGGAGGCGTTGAACGCCGACTTCGAAAACGCCGCTGGAACCGACACGGGCATCCGCTTTGCTTGGGCCCGGCGCGATGCTTCCGGGCGGCCGACAAGCGGCATCGTGCGGCACCTTGTGGAAGACCGCACCGCCCAGAACGCGGCGGAATGGATGCCGGAATTGGCGTGGGATCCGGAGCATTACATCAACATCTTCGTGTTGCCCACTTTGGGCGAAGTGGAATGGAAAGGCCGGACCATCGGTGCTTCCCGGGACAGCGCTCCTTGGGGAATTGCCGTGGCCGCCCGGGCCTTTGGCACCCTCGGATGGGTGGACGCTTGGACGGCTGAAAACCGGACGCTGACGCACCAAATGGGCCACTACCTCGGCCTCCGGCACGTCTATGCTCCCGTGGTGGGAGGTTCCGCCGATTGTTTTCACGACGGGGATGGGGTCTGCGATACGCCGCCATCGGCCATGCGCACGCGCTGTTTGTCCTCCAACGACGAAGCCGACCACAACCACATGGACGGCATTCCCGGCATCTGCCGCAACCACTTCACGCCTGGCCAAAAAGAGCGGATGCGCGCCACCGTCAAGTCCATCCTACCCGGTCTCCTCGAACCGGCCACCAAAGAACCGGTGGCGGCTTTGGACGGGGCGATCACCGAGGTGGGGGTGCGGGATTTGGCCTGTGCACAAGAAGGCACTCCGTGGATTGAGCTGGCCAATTTCGGCACCACGCCCATCGACTCCGCGGTCATCCGCCTGCAACTCAACAGCCACGACCCCTTCCCCCTTTTCTGGAGCGGTCGCCTGCTGCCCGGCGAACGGATGCGCATCGAGGCGCCGCGCATGGGCATCGGCTACGGTCCCTACGCGATCACAGCCACGTTGGAATTGCCGGTTGAAGGCGGGCACAATGTGGTGGATGCTTCGAATCCGTTTGTGGAGCTCGAAGGTTATGTTGAAAACAACACCTACGTCTTCGGAGCCGAGAACCTGCCGGGCAACCGGTTGGATTTCACCCTCGCTCCCGATGCCTTCGGGGACGAAGTGCAGTGGACCTTGACGGACCAAGCCGGCACCGAGTGGGCGCATTCCACGCCCTACCCCATTGGCAAGGCCGGCATTCCGGTCCAACAGTCCACCTGCGTGCCCGCCGGATGCTACCGCCTCGAGCTGACCGACGCCGGCGGGGATGGCCTCAACGGCCCGCGGACCTGGTACGAGATGCGATCCGCTTCCGGCGATGTGTTGACTTCAGGACAAGGCGATTACGGTGATGGCACCACGGCCTCGTTCTGCGTATCCAACGTGGAGCCCCAGCGCTGCATGGACGCGAACCTCAACGGCGTGTGCGATGGGGAAGAACGTCTGGGTTGCACAGACCAAATGGGATGCAATTACGACCCACAGGCCACGTTCTTGAGCGAATGCGCCTTCCCTGAATTTGGACGGGACTGCTCCGGTGCCTGCCTCGGCGATGCGGATGGCGACGGCATTTGCGACCAGTTGGAATGGGCCGGATGCCAAGATGCGCGCGCGTGCAATTACGACGAAAAAGCGACCGATCCCGGTGCTTGTGAGTACGGCGAATGCGACGAAACGGGCGAGATGTTGGCCGATGAAGCCGCTGCCCGTCAAATCAAGCTCTTCCCCAACCCCTCCATCGAACAACCGCCCGTATGGACGGTCGAAGGCTTCGAACGCGACGGCATGCGGGCACGGCTGTTCTCTCCGAGCGGTGTGCTCGTTTGGGAGGCGGTGACCGAACGCGAAGCCGATGGGCGCCACCGGTTGCGCACCGATACGTGGATTGCCAGCGGGGCTTACATCCTCGAACTCTCCGCGGCCGACTACGAACACCCGGTCTCCCCATCCGTCATTCACGTGCGGGTGCGTTGAGAAACACCTGTTCCCCTTCCCTACTTCGCGGCTGAATCCGTAGTTTGCGGCCCATGACTGCATTGATCACCAACGACGCGGTGGTACTCGGATTGCTCATGGCCACATTGGCCGTGGTGTTCCACACGAGCCGCTTGCCAAAGTTTGCGAAGTTTTACCGCATTGTTCCGTCCTTGCTGCTGTGCTATTTCCTGCCCGCTTTGCTCAACTCGGCGGGAATCATCGACGGAGAATCCTCCTCCTTGTACTTCGTGGCTTCCCGGTACTTGCTCCCCGCGAGCCTTGTTTTGCTGTGCTTAAGCATTGATTTGAAAGGCATTTGGAACCTCGGTCCCAAGGCGCTCATCATGTTCTTTACGGCCACCATCGGCATCGTCATCGGGGGACCGGTGGCGCTGAAGCTGGTGAGCTACATGGAGCCCGCGGTGTTGGGCGGCGACGATCCGGAGGCTTTCTGGCGGGGCCTTTCGACAGTGGCGGGCTCGTGGATTGGAGGTGGCGCCAACCAAGCAGCCTTGAAAGAAATCTCCCAAACCACCGACGACCAATTCAGTGCCATGCTCATCGTGGATGTTTTCGTAGCGAATTTGTGGATGCCGTTCCTGTTGGTCGGAGCGGGCATGAGCGCCGTGTTGGACCGAAAACTCAAAGCGGATGCCAGTGCGGTCACAGCGCTGAAGGAAAAAGTGGAGCACTTCTCGAAAAGCATCGCACGCAACCCGTCGTTCGCTGACTTGGTGGTCATTTGTGGACTGGCCTTTGGGTCCGTCGCCGTGGCACACATGGGAGCGGATGGATTGGGACCTTGGTTTGCCAGTTGGTTTGGCCAAATCAAATCCGCAAACCCCGACAGCTTCGTGGTGTACCTCTCCAGCCTGGAGCAAGGATTTTTCTGGATTGTGGTGCTGGCCACCCTCATCGGAATCGGTTTGAGCTTCACCCCCGCCCGCTCGTACGAAGGCGCCGGCGCGAGCAAAATCGGCAGTGTCTTTTTGTACGTCCTCGTGGCCACCATCGGCATGAAGATGAACTTGCGCGAGCTCTATCACCAATGGGATGTCTACTGGTCGGTCATCTTGATTGGACTCATTTGGATGGCCGTGCACATCATCACGCTTTTAGCGGTGGCCAAATGGATCAAGGCCCCGTTCTTTTTCGTGGCCGTCGGTTCCCAAGCCAATGTGGGCGGGGCCGCCTCAGCGCCCATCGTGGCGAGTGCGTTTTCCCCGGCGCTGGCCCCGGTGGGCGTCTTGTTAGCGGTCCTCGGTTACGCGGTCGGTACGGTCGGCGCCATCGTTTGCATGGAACTGATGCACGCGATTTCGATGTAAACTCTTCGCGAGCTGAGGGGGCAATCCACTCCGGGTGTATAGGACTTTTCTCCGGTCGTTGTCGTCGCGTTTCCTGCGAATCAAATCGTATCCAAACAAGAGGTTGAATTCAGTATTGACGCCTTGAATTAGACGCGACCGCTTCGCCCGCAACGTCTCCGGAGAAGCGATGTCATGGATGTCAAACAACTCGTCGAGCTCGGATGCCGTGAAAACGGATTGATCCGAAAGGACGACCAACTTCAGCGGATCCGACCAGTGGGCAATGCTGTCCAACACTTCCTGCGGAAGCGCCGACTCACCGGCCAGCAAAGTGCCGTTGTCAGCTTCATGATTGTTCGCCCCCACTCCCCGGTTCCTCCACCACCACACCGCAAACGTCCCCCACGTTCCCAACAGCAGCCAAAATGACCAATTGGAAAACAGGTTGTTGTTGCCTTCCAATGTTTGGTCCGCCAGAGCCCACTCAAAAGGTGAGGAAAAGCTGGCGTAGCGCACTTTTTCATTGAAGTCAAACCGGTTGAGTGCCCCGGAAGTCGACCCAAATTCCAGCACGTTTCCACCACCCGTACGAACGATTTCAGCACCCTCTGCAGCAGCGAGGTGCCCGGCCCATGCGTCCGACGGGAAGCTCGCCAATTGGTCGGTCCGCTTGTCGAAAATGTACAGGATTTGGCCTTCACTCGCCCACACCACAAAGTCCTGCAAATTGAATGGTCCCGCCTCCGGTGACCATCCCGCCGTTTCCGACTTCAGGCGCAAACTCCAAGTCCCCGTCGTCAGGTTCAATTCATGCACCGCCAATTCATCGCCCATGGTGAGGCGTTGCAGCCGAGAACCATCGCTGAAATCCATGTGCGGCAGGCTCAGGTTCGGTTGCTCCCCCGTGGTCCTCCGTTCTTGCCATTTCTCAGTCGATGCATTCCAGCTCCACAGCGTTCCTGCAAGCGCATCCATTTCTCCGTCGTTGAACACCAACCACCCGTGGGGGCCCGCCGTGACAGCACTGCCCGGGACGCTTCCATTCAAGGGGAAATGTGCAGGAACCTGGATGAAACCCTGTTGAATGACCAACGAATCTGAACCCTCCAGCCGGTACTTCACTACGCGATCTTGCTCCCCCTTCGTGGCTTCCCAAAACATGCCCTGCACCGGCATCGACGTGGCCGCGACCGCTGCCACGCTCAGCGCCCACCGCAATGCTTCGCTCCCTCGTTTACCGACCTTGTGCTCCATGCCTGCTCAAACTTGCCTTCGAAATTAAATGATATTCAATCGTGGAGGTGGAATGAAAATATGTGACAATGTGATTATCGGAAAAAAAAATGCGTTGCAACGCATTTCCCCCATGAATATAAGGCGTTTTTCGATGGCATCGACGCGGGAGGAATCAGCCCATGGACGACAGGATGTGCCCCATGCGGTCGCGCTTGGTGTCGAGGTAATCGGCGTTTTCGGGAACGCGCCCGACCTCGAGGGCTATGCGTTCGGAGACCTCGATGCCCGCAGCGCGCAAGGCCGCAATCTTTTCGGGGTTGTTGGAATGCAACCGAACACGATCAATTTTCAACTCCTTCAAAAGCCAAATGGCAGCGTCATATTGGCGGTCGTCCGCACCGTGGCCCAAATGCAGGTTTGCATCCAACGTGTCCATGCCGGCAGCCTGCAACTCGTAGGCCTTGATTTTCTCCACCAAACCGATGCCCCGTCCCTCTTGGCGCAAGTAGATGAGCAAGCCCCCGTCGGCTCCGAACCGATCCAGCGCCGCGTTCAATTGGGGGCCACAATCGCATTTCACCGAATGGAACACATCGCCCGTCATGCACTCGCTGTGGATCCGGAGGTCTGTGGCCCCGCTGGATTGGGGCCGGTATAGGGCGACGTGGGGCCTTCCTTGTTCCCCAGCTTCGTCAGGCGACCCGAAGGCAATGAACCGGAACCCGCCGTAATCAGTGGGGAGGTTCGTGGAGGCCAGTACTTTCATGGGACAAAGGTAGGCCTTACCGACGCGGTTGGAACCGCACTTCGAGGCGATCCATCACGGGCGTGCTGCCCGGAGGACCGCCCATGGTGTAAGGCCCAGCCTCCCGCTCAATCGGGCGCCAATCCCCGTTGCCGTCCGCGTCCCAGGTGTCCAACCTGAGCACGCACGCCGCACAGTCAGGCTGCTCGAGCGTCCACTTCAGCTCACCGGAAGGCAGCACGCCTTCTGTGGACAGGCCCGGCACGGGAGAAACGGGTTGCAGGGACCAACCGCTGTGCCGCCAGGCCACGAGCGGCTCCGCAGCACCTTCCTTCCAGATGCTGGCCCCAAAGGCCACGTGATCGAACCCGAAACGCGGCGACCACTGCGTAGACCACGGCGCGCACAAAGCGACAGTGATGTGGAGGTGCCCGCCCTCTTGTGCAACGGCCGCGTGCCGGAGGTCCATGCTGTGGGCGAACCCGGGAGACGTGGGGGGCTGGATTTGGCCCGTCAAACCGCGGTCATCCCCGCACGCATCTTCCTCGGAAGCCAGCT
>CBFHPD010000057.1:0-19820 GCA_965657495.1 uncultured Flavobacteriales bacterium | reverse complement strand
ACTTCCCAATCCCCTGAAACCTCATACAACGCGCGCAACCCCTTGAACTCCCGCTCGACTTGCGCCGTGTCATCCGTGAAGGTCGCCATGCCCATGAGCCCCTTGACACGGACGTGTGGGAAGCGCTCGAGCAGCCCGGCATCCAAGGCCGGTTGCAGCTCGGCGGGTTGCCACCCGAATTTGTGCGCCTCTTGCGCAATGTGCACTTGGAGCAACACGTCCTGCACGCGCCCCACCTTTTCGGCTTGCTTGTTGATTTCCGCCAGCAGCCGCTCGCTGTCCACCGCATGGATGAGGTGGACAAACGGCGCAAGGGCTTTCACCTTGTTCGTCTGCACGTGACCGATTTGGTGCCACCGCACGTCATCACCGAGGGCTGCAGCCTTTTCGACAAGCTCTTGCACGCGGTTCTCTCCGAGGTCAAGTTGCCCGCATCCGACGGTCGTTTCGCACGTAGCAAGGGGATGCGTTTTCGTGACCGCGACCAAGGTGACGTGGTCGGGCAATTCGGCTTGGATGGCAGCGATGCGTTCGCAAATCATGGCGTGTCGAATTGATAAATGAACAACCCGCTCCGAAGTTTGGGTTCAATCCACGTGCTTTTCGGGGGAAAGGTGCCGCCCAAATCCGATACCGATTTCAACTGTTCAGTGCTCACCGGCGCCAATTCAAACACACACCGATCCGGGTGGCGCGTAACGCGCGGCCACCATTCTGACCACGGCTCCGCCCCCGGAATGTACCGCAACCGGCGATCGTGGCGCGGATCGGCGATGCCCCAGAACCCATGCAGCACCTCCCGGCCGAGCCACCCCCCGTCGATGCGGTCCACCGGCCCCGGATGCAACTCCACCCGCCACGATCCCGTCCCGTGGTGGAGGCGGAAGGCCCCCCGCACCAGCGGCCGGTCCTCCGAAGGCTCCACCGCTTCCACCCGGGCCACATCCGGGTGGGACGCCAACCGGTCCAGCCACCCTGCCGGTGCTTCCGGCAACTCCCGCACCTCCCGGTGGTACCCGAGGATGACGAGCTCCCGCTCCGGGATCACAAAACTCAGCAACCCCTGCCGACCCGCATCCTCCGGGTGCGCCGCAGCCACCCGGTGGCTCGAAGCCGAACGGTGGTGCCCATCCGCTAAATACAGCGCTTCCACCGCATTCAGCCCGGCCTCCATCGCCGCCACCTCGCCCGCAGGTACCCACCACGCTGTGTGCCGCACGCCGTCCGTGGTCGTGAAGTCCACATCCGCCCGTTCCGCCGTCAGGCGCGCCACCAACCCGTCGAGTTCGGCTTCCCCGGCATGACCCGCTGGGCGCGCCATCAACACCGGCTCCGCGTTGAACCCGACCGTGTCGAGGAACGTCGCAAACAACTCCTCGCGCGCTGCCAAGGTCTGCTCGTGCAGCCGCAACCGGCCGTCGGCATAGGCCGCCAAGTCCATGAGAGCGACAATGCCTGTGACCTCATTCGCACCGTGGTTTTGGCGGTACACCGCAAACGTCGGTGCCTCCTGGGCCACGAGCCATTCCCGCTCGCACCACGCGCCATACGCCTCCCGAACCTGCTCGAAATACGGCACGGTACCGCGCTCCGCCCGTTCCGTAGCCAAACCGTCCGGATTGATGACGTGCAGGTACGAAAAGGGGTTGCGGAGCAACTTGTCCCGGAGTTCCTCCTCGCCGTAAGTCAGGTAGGAACGCGTGGCGACCAAGTGCCCTTTGTCCGCCGGCGGGTGGACGATCCGAAACGGCCGAAACGTGTTCAAGCGTTGACTTCGGCTGCGAGCTGGGACACGATGTCCGCGATTTCCATTCCAATGCGGTCTTGCGCTTCCACGGTGGCCGCTCCGATGTGGGGCGTCGCCGCCACGCCCGCGTGGCTGAGCACGTCCGTCCGCGGGGTAGGTTCCCCCACAAACACGTCCAATCCCGCTGCGCGCACCTGCCCTGAGGCCAAAGCGGCCAGCAGGGCGTCTTCGTCCACCACGCCACCTCGGGCGGCGTTGACGAGCAGGACGCCTTGTTTCATTTGGCCCAATTCGGCCGCCCCGATCACGGCTCCACCCCCTGGCTGCGCCGGAATGTGCAGCGAAATGGCATCCGCTGTCGCGAGCGCCTCCTCGAGGGTGACCAGCTCAACCGGAACCGTCACCTCCTGGCCACCGATGTGCCAAGAAACCGGGCACGTGCCCGTGTTCCGGTCCACGCCCACCACGTCCATGCCTGCACCGAGCGCGTACGTCGCGAGCGACTGCCCGATCCGCCCCATGCCGATGATGGCGAGGCGCTTCCCGCGCAATTCCGAGCCTTTGCCGTATGCCTTCTTCAACCCTTTGAACTCCGCTGCCCCGCGCGTGGGCATGGCGGCAAAGCTGTCGTTGAGGAAGCGGCTCAGGGCGAACAAGTGCCCCATGACGAGCTCCGCCACGCTTTGGCTGCTCGAGGCGGGGGTATTGAACACCGTGATGCCCTTTCCGCGGGCGTAGTCCACGTCGATGTTGTCCATGCCGACTCCGCCGCGCCCGATGAACTTGAGCGAGGGGCAGGCGTCGATGAGCGGTTGCCGCACCTTCGTGGCACTGCGCACGAGCAGGCCGTCGATGGCGTGTTCGTGGATGAACGCTTCAAGCGCGTCGGCTTCGATGAAGGTGGTGTGCACCGTGTGACCGGCGGTTTGCAGGGCCGCGAGGCCGCTCGGGCTGATGCCGTCGTTTGCGAGGATGTTCATGGCTTATCCGTGGTGTTTTTCGAAGTGTTGCATGGTTTGGACCAAAACCTGGACCGATTCTAAAGGCAAGGCATTGTACATCGAAGCGCGGTACCCGCCCACACTCCGGTGGCCCTTGATGCCGCTGATTCCCGCTTCCGTCCACAGCTTGTCAAACGCAGCTGCGTCCGCGCCCTCCACGAGCCGGAAGGTCGCGTTCATTTGGCTCCGGCTGCCGGGCTCGGCATGGCCTTCGAAAAGCGGGTTGCGGTCGATTTCGGCGTACATGGCCTCGGAACGCGCCTGCGCCCGCTCCTGCATGCCCGAAATCCCACCGTGGTCGCGCATCCACCGCAGCATGAGCAGGGTCGTGTAGACGGAGAACACCGGTGGCGTGTTGAACATGCTGTCCTTGTCGATGTGCGTGGCCAAATCCAAATACGCAGGAATGTCACGCCCCGTCTGCCCGAGCTGTTCCGTATCCACCGCGTAGAACACGGTGCCCGCCGGTCCCATGTTTTTTTGCGCCCCGGCGTAAATCAAGGCGTAGTCTTCGGCGTCGAACGTCCGCGAGAAGATGTCCGAGCTCATGTCCGCCACGAGCGGCGCACCGCCCTTCGGCAACTCCGCGTATTGCGTGCCGAAGATGGTGTTGTTCGTCGTGATGTGGAGGTAGGCCCCGTCCGCCGGCGCAGTGAACGAGGGGATGCGATCGTAGTGGGTCGCTTTGGAGGAGGCGAGCACGTCGATGGCCCCCAAGCGCTTGGCTTCTTTGATGGCTTTGTTCGCCCACGTGCCCGTATCGACGTAGCGCGCCGTGCCGTCGGCCGGCAGGAAGTTGTAAGCAGCGGTCAGGAAACCGAGGCTCGCTCCGCCTTGCAGGAAGAGCACTTCGTAGCGGTCGGGGAGGTTGAGCAGGGATTTGGCCAGTGCGCGCGCCTCGTCCATGACGGCGACGAACTCCTTGCTCCGGTGGGACATTTCGATGAGCGAAAGGCCGCTGTCACCGAAGGATTGAACCGCTGATGCGGCTCCTTGCAGCACCTCCTGCGGCAGGATGCAGGGGCCGGCGGAAAAGTTGTGGACTTGCATGGTGCAAAGTTGTGGAAAATCCGCGGGATGCCCCGGTTTTTTGCCCCCTTTTTATCGGCCAAAATCCGGTCACTTTTCCACCGCCCGCAACGCCGCCTCGCGCGTCGTCCGGAGGATGAACAACCCGGTCATGTCGATGGCCCCCGGATCGGAGCACCGCTGCGCCAAACCCTCCAGCAGCGCCAAACGCCGGGCTTCGCTGCCCAACCGCTCCACGCAGCGGCGGACGGTGGCCGGCGACAAGCAGCGGTCCGCTGCCCAAGCCAGGATGGCCTCGAGCTGGTCCCTCTCGAAGATGAGGGCGTCCCACTCGGCATCCACCGCGTCGAGTGCGGACGGGGACAAGGGGGGGAAGCACGCGGCGTCGTTGCTCCACGCCCACGCGGCGATGCGCTCCCGGGTCAGGGTGAGTTCCACGGCGAAGGCGGGCGGGGCTTCGCTGACATACGGCGACGAGGCGGTGGGGACCGGGACGCAGGGGAGGAGCCGCTGGGCGACTTGGCCGGAGTTGCGGTCGGTGAGTCGGATGCTCAAGCGTTCCGACGGGCAGCGCCCGGACCAGGTCCAAACCGTGTCCCGCCAAACCGTATCAAGGACCGCCGAGTCCTGCGGAATCTGCACGGAAATTACGGGCAGCGCGGGCAGGGAGTCGGATTGGGCGACGAGCGCGCCGCTCCACAGCAACAGGGCGCAGGCCGTGCGTACAGGTTTCATGCTGCAAAAGTACAGGTTGGAAAGGGGATGGCAAGGCTTACCGGCGGAATAGGCGGGCCCGGACCGGTGCGAGCCAGCCGGGGTGGGCGCCTTCGAGCAGGTGCGGGGCGAACCGGATCAAGGCGAGGGCGATGCCGACGCCGAGGCCGCCGGAGGTGGCGAGCCGGGCGGCGCGACCGGTCCACCCCGGGAGGGGGGCGAGTGCGGTTTGGCCCATCCACGTGGTGAGCAGGAAAACGAGGCCCAACAGAGCCCCCGGCAGCAGCGTGCGCCACCAATTTCGCGGCATCGCACACGTCCGCGCCACGAGCCAGGTCATGCCTGCAAACTGCACCGCGGTCGCCGCCAACACCCCCCAGGCCACCTCGTACACGCCTCCTTCCGCCCGCATGCCCCACGCCGCCGCACCGCCCACTCCCACCAGAAACACGGCCTTCCACACCAGCCCCCGCCACAGCTCATCCCGCGCCCGCACCACCGCGTCTCCCACCTTCGTCAAGGACCGAAACGGCACGCCGAGGAACAGCACTGCGGCAATCGGCGCCGCCCCGCCGAACGCCTCGCCGAGGTAGAGCACCGTCAAATCTTCGGCATTTCCCCACATCCACAATGCGCCCGGGATGACGGCAAAGGCGAGGTACTGCGTGGCTTGCGAGACCGTGCGTTGCAGGACGGGCAGGTCCTCTTGCATTTTCGACATCCCGGAAAAGAGCACGCTGTCGCTGAGCTTGCCCAGCAGGGTGATGGGCAGACCCATCAGGGAGACGGCGCGGTCGTAGTAGCCGGTGGCCGTCCAGCCGCCGGGGGTTTGGGAGGCCACCCGGCCCACGATGAGGGTGTCGATTTTACTCGCGGCGTAGGTCGTGAAGTTGAACAGGGTGCTCCTGCCGCCGTAGCCGAGCATGGCCCGCAACGCTGCGCCGTTCCAGCGTCCGCCGCGGCTCGCTTTCCACGTGAAGGCCCAGTAGGTCAGGCCGAGGATCAGGTTTTGGACCAAAAGCGCCCCGACATAAGCCCAAACGCCCGCGCCCAGCCACCCAAGCGTCAGCCCCACCCCAAAGTTCCCAATCAGCATCCCGGCCATCGCCCCGATGAACAGCCGCTTGAACGCCATCTGCCGCACGAGGAAGCTCCGGGGAACCACTGCCACACCGCCGAGGATGAAGCTCAGCGCGATGATCCGCAGCACTGCGGTGAGCAACGGCTCATGGTACCACGTGCCGATGGCGGGCGCTGCCACATACAGCCCGCCGTAAAACAGCGCACCCAAACCAACGGAAAACAGCCCGGCCGTGCGCAGCTCATTCGCCCCCAAGGACCGTTTCTGAACGATGGACGGCCCGATGCCGATTTGGGCAAAAATCTCCACAAATCCGACCACCACCAAGGCAATCGACATCACGCCGAAATCAGCCGGCGTCAGCAGCCGCGCAAGGGCCCAAACGAACACGAGCTGCAACACGACTTGCGCCCCCACGTTGATGCTTTGCCAACGCACGGAGTCCGCAAACCGCGGCAGCTCGTGTCCGCTCTCGCTCATGCAATCAGCGGGCGTAATTCACGGAGCGCTTTTCCCGGATGACGGTGATTTTCACTTGTCCCGGGTAGGTCATCTCGTTCATGATCCGCTGGGAGATGTCGAACGAGAGCTGGTCGGCCATGTCGTCGCTGACCTCGTCGCTTTCGACCATGACCCGCAGCTCGCGGCCCGCTTGGATGGCGAAGCTCTTCGTCACTCCGGGGTACTCCAAGGCCAAGTTCTCGAGGTCACGCAAACGCTGGATGTACGCTTCCACCATTTCCCGACGCGCACCGGGGCGCGCGCCCGAAACGGCATCGCACACCTGGATGATCGGCGACAGCAGGGTCGTCATCTCGATTTCGTCGTGGTGGGCGCCGATGGCGTTGCAGATGTCCGCGCGTTCGCCGTAGCGTTCGGCGAGCTTCATGCCGAGCAGTGCGTGTGGCAACTCGCTCTCTTCGTCGCTCACTTTGCCGATGTCGTGGAGGAGGCCGGCGCGCTTGGCTGCCTTCGCGTCGAGGCCGAGTTCGGCGGCCATCGTGGCGCAGAGGTTGGCGACCTCGCGGCTGTGTTGCAGCAGGTTTTGGCCATACGACGAACGGTACTTCATCCGGCCCACCATGCGCATCAGCTCACCCTTCATGTTGTGGATGCCCAAATCGATGCACGTCCGCTTCCCGATTTCCCGGATCTCCTCTTCAATCTTCTTCGTCACCTTGGCAACCACTTCTTCAATGCGCGCGGGGTGGATGCGGCCGTCTGTAACCAGCTGGTGGAGGGACAAACGCGCAATCTCCCGGCGCACCGGGTCGAAGCAGCTGAGGATGATGGCTTCTGGGGTGTCATCGACGATGAATTCCACCCCGGTGGCCGCTTCGAGGGCCCGGATATTCCGTCCTTCTCGGCCGATGATCCGCCCTTTCACGTCGTCGTTGGCGATGTTGAACACGCTCACGCTGTTCTCCACGCTGTGTTCCGTGGCCACGCGTTGGATGGTCTGGATGACGATTTTCTTCGCTTCTTGGTTCGCCTTCGTCTTCGCGTCGTCGAGGATTTCTTGCACCTGTTGGTTCGCGAGGACTTTTGCGTCTTGGACCACCTGTTCGCGCAGGGCGGCTTTCGCCTCGTCCGCGGTCATGTTGGCAATCTTTTCAAGCAAGTCCACGGCTTTCTGGCGCTCCTTGTCGAGTTCCTGCGTCTTGTTCGTCAGGGCTTCGAGCCGCTGCGTCACCTTTTCCTCGTCCTTGGAAAGGTTCTTTTTGCGGGATTCGAGGCTCTGGATTTCTTTTTGTGCGCGGTTTTTGTCCTGCCGCACCCGCTCTTCCAGCTCTTCAATTTTCGCGGATCGGTTCTTGATTTCCTGCGCGTGCTGCTCCTTCAAGGCCAAAAACTTTTCCTTCGCTTGAAGGATCTTCTTCTCCTTGATGTTTTCGCCTTTCTGTTCGGCCTCTGCGATGATGGCCTCACCGCGTTTCGTCAATACTTTACTGAAGAGGACGTAGCCTCCTGCGCCACCTGCTGCGATTCCGACAACGGAACCAAGGGCAATCGATATGGGGTCCATGGAATGTGTTCAGGACCCGGACAGGGCAGCGTCCATGCGTGCGAGGAGGTCGTTCAGTCGGCGTTCGTTTTCTTCGCTGATGCCGGCAGGTGCGGCAACTTGTGGTTCGTGGGGGCGCGAGGCGAGTTGCAAGGCCGTCATGGCCAACAGGTCGCCCCGGTCTTGAACTTGGTATTGCTCGCGGAACGCCTCCACTTGGGTGCTCACTGCCTCGGCAGCGGCTCGCAAACCCTCGGCTTCCTCAGCGGGGACGGACAGCGGGTAAACGCGTCCTGCGATGTTCAAGCGAATGGTTTCCATGGCTCAGCGTTGAAGCAGGGCGATGCACGCATCGATTTCCTGCACGATTTCGTTGATGACTTCCTGCGGCAAGGCGGCCGAGGTCGGGTCGGGTTGAGAATATGTTGAGTGCGATTCCACCTGCTCGGTTGCTGATGCGTCAAGTGCGGCTTTCAAGGCATTTCGCTCCGCTCGGAGCCCATCCACTTCGCCTTGAAGGCGCACCACTTGTTCCGCGGAAGCTCGCGCTCGCTGCACCACACTTTCATGCTCCACCGCCAATCGCTCGTGCTGCGCCACGAGGCGCTGCGTCCTTTGCAGCAGCAGCTCGAAGGCTTCTCGTTCGGTCATGGTGGAAGGCGAAGGTGGTGTGGCCATAGCAGGTTTGAATCCTTACAAAAGTAAGTAAATTCTGACACCACTGGGGGACGGAAATCAGGGTTTTGGCCGTTAGTTTTGCCCTTGAACCTGTTTACAAGCCGCCCGTGATCCGTCCACCGTTCATTGCCCCCTCTCGCACTTTTACATTATTGGTATTCATCGCGTTATGTGTGGTGCGAACCACAGGTCAAGCGCCGGCAGGGCGGGGCGGGGCAGCGCCGAGGGCGGGCTTGATCGCTCCGTTGAAGGTGCCGCTGGTCCTTGCGGGGAACTTCGGCGAGCTGCGTTCCGACCACTTCCACACCGGGCTTGATTTCAAGACGTTGGGGCGCGAAGGACTGCCCATTGTGGCCGCTACCGATGGGGTGGTTGCGCGGGTACGGACGGGGCCTTACGGGTATGGGAATGCCTTGTACCTCAGTTCGCCGGAAGGGTGGACGACGGTGTATGCCCACTTGCAACGGTTCGCCGAACCCATTGCCACGTGGTTGTGCGAGGAGCAATATCGGACGGAGCAGAACGAATGGGATGCGGCCCCCCGCCGGGCCTTCACGGTGGCCCAAGGGGATACCATCGGGTGGAGCGGCAATTCCGGCAGCTCGGGCGGCCCGCACCTCCACTTTGAAGTCCGGGAAACGGCTACCCAGCGTCCCATCAATCCGCTGCTGTGGGATTTGGAGGTGGCCGATGACCGGGCTCCACAGTTGAACGCCGTTTGGCTGCTGCCCGAGGGGGGAAGCGAGGTCGACGGTCGGGCGGTGCCGGTGCGGCTCGACGCCGATGTGAACCGCGTGGAGGTCGCAGGACGCGTGCGGGTGGCTGCGGAAGCGTTCGACCGGCTTTCGGCGGCGCACAACGTGTGTGGGGTGTACCGGATTGCGGTCGCTTTGGACAGCATGCCGTGGTTTGAAGCCGTCCTCGACACGCTGGATTTCTCGGTGGCCCGGGACATGAATGCCCATGCCTATTACCCGATTTGGCAAGAGAAGCGGGACCAAATCCACCGCCTCCACCGCCTGCCAGGCAACCGCCTGCCCATCTACCACCGTGCGAGCCAAAGCGGACTCATCGAAGTGCTGCCTGGCCAAACCCGCCACCTGCAGGTCGAAGTGGTCGATGTCCACGGCAACCGGGCGGCCCGCTCGCTCAGCCTGGTCGGCATTCCCCAGCCCGCAGCAGCCCCCGAGGATCCGCCCACTTTCGGGGCCGCCTTGCGCTACGACGAAGCGTTCACGTATGCCGATTCATCGGGGCTGCGGGTGGACATCCCGGCCGATGCGTTTTACGAGGACACGTGGTTCCTGTGCGGCCCGGCCATCGGCCAAGGGTGGCACGTCGGGTCGAGCGATCTGCCCGCCCGCAAGCCGTTTGCGGTGGAGCTTCCTGAGCAGGCGGGGTGTGGGTTCCGGGGCCACGTCGCGGTGCGGTGGGAGGACGGCATCGAAGAGGTCATTCCCGCCCGTCCACTCGTCGGTGGCGGCCTGAAGTTCAGCACCCGCAACCCCGGCGTGTACTTCGCGGCGTGCGACACCGTTCCGCCGCGCGTCGCCGTTCGGAGCCTGCGCCCGAGTGGCCTGCCCGAGCAGCCCCGCGCCAAAGCCCTGCAATTCGAAGTCGCCGATGCGATGAGCGGGGTGGAAGCGGTGTCCGCTTGGGCGGACGGCTGTTGGCTGCGCCTGCAATGGGATCCGAAGAAGGACCGGGCGTACTACTTGTTGGAGGACGGGCGCCACATTCCGGGCGCCGCGCAGGAGGTCGTGGTGGAAGCCCGGGATGCCGCCGGCAACGTGGCCGAGTGGCGTGGCCGAGTGGTTTGGCCGTGATCAGCGGATGAACCCGGCCGAACCGCTGCGCAACCGGTTGTAATCGACGAAGAACAGGGCGCGGATGGACAGGCTGTTGAAGAATCCGTTGTCGAGCATTTGGTTGAAATTCTCCCCGTAATTCGAAGGAATCAGGCTGCCATACGTCTGCAAATTGTTCTTCCACACCACCGTCAGGAAGGAGGCGGGCGCAAAGTTCCACTCGTAGACCAAATCCACACTCCACGCATTGAAATTTACGTCGTAATCCGACCGCCCATCGCCCCCCACTTGCACCCAATCCGTGGGTTCCAAGTCGCCTTGCGGGTTGAGCGCGAGGAAGTCGTGGTAGCGCACCCGGCTCCAGCTGTGCCGCACCCGCCCGCTCAAGTTCATCCGGTTGTTGAAGATGTGGCGCACGTTCCACACCTGCGTGATTTCCGTGTTGTCGCGGTCGCCAAACAGGCTCACCGGTGGCGTGCCCCACACCTCGAGCACATCGGCCCACCCGCGCTCGTGCGATTTGCGGATGACCTTCCACACGTAATCGGTCGACCACTTGTCGTTGATGCGCAACCGCGGCGCCAGCCGGATGGTGTGCTCCTTCCAGTTGCGGTACTCCGGCCCGTTTGCGTAGCTCAAGAACACGTCCAGCGCGAACGTCCGCCGGTAGTCCGAGCTGAACCACCCTTCCACGTTCCACCACCGGGGCTCGTTCCACGCCAAGCCATCGATGCGGGAGACGAAGATGTTTTGGCCATCCACGGGCATGGACATCATGCGCATGTTCCACGTGTGAAACGCTCGGGTCGTGCCCCGAACGTAGCCATCGACGACCCAGCTGGCGAACATCCGAGGTGATTCCACCGCTGTCAGCACCGTGCTCAAATCCGCCGAAATGCGGTTCCAGCGGCCTTTGGGGGTGAACCGGTTCCAGTGGACAAACCCGTAGCTCGTGACTTCGTTGGGCGCTTGGAGGTAGCCGAGGGCGTTGGGGTCGAAGTCCTTGGTTTCTGTGTAGTGGCCGAGCCCGTAAGTCCACTGCCCCTTGAGTCGCCGGGCTTCGAGGGACCAGGCCTCGCCTTCATTGAGCCCGTCCGCGCCGTGGTAGCGGTTCATTTTCGCGCTCCCGACCAGGTTCCACCGCTGTTGCTCGTCGCGCACGCTGAAGGTGACGGCGTGGGCCGCTGCGTCCGGTTCGACGCCCTCGTGCAGCACCAGGGTGGAGGTGGCGTTCACGTAGCCATTGTTGGGCAGGTTTTGGTCCAAAACCGCCACCGTATACGCGTTCAGCGCCTCGCTTCCCCCCACCGTATCCCGCGCCACCGCCTGCAGCACGCCCAGCCCGGTGCCCCCCGCCGTCCGCCCGTAAATCTTCGTGGCGTTCAACAATTGATCTTCCACACCGATCCGCCGGCTGTAAAACAGCCCCGCCTTGTTGAATAACTCGGTGCCCTCTTGGAAAAACGGTCGGTTCTCGTTGAACTGGATCTCAAACGGGCTCAGATTGAGCACCAAGTTGTCCGCCACCACCTGCCCAAAGTCCGGCACCAAGGTCATGTCCACCGTGAATGCGTCGCCCAGCCCCAACTTCAGGTCCATGCCCCCCTTGTAGCTGCCCACGACGTCGCCTCCTGCCGCATTCGCATACCCGGAAACATACGGGAACAAGCTGATCCGCCGGGGCGGGTCGATGCCATCGATGCCGCGCAACAGCCCCCCTTGGTTCATCTCGCCGGCCAAAGTGGGGTCCTGCGCCTGCCAATGCGACGATTCCCGGATCCGCCGAATCGTCCGCGACGCGTTGAACCCCCACACTTGCTCCCCGCGGTTGGCAAACCGAAACGCCATCCAAGGGATTTCAAACTCCGCCACCCACCCCAGCGAATCGATCCGCGTCACCACGTTCCAAGCGGCATTCCAGCTCACATCCGACGATTCGCCGTTCAGCAACTCGTCCACCTGAATGCCCTCCGGTGTGGTCGTAAAGCGCACGCCGTTGATGCCGTCGTTGAACGTGCTGAACCACATGGAGAAGGCATCGGTGTTGTCGATTTGGTCCCGCGGACTGAGTTGGTGCAAGATGCTGTCGGGCGCCGCGTCCCACATCCTTGCCCCCACGTAGAGCGCCTCGTTGTTGTAGGCCAAAACCACTTCCGTCCGCTGACTGGGCGCTTCCCCCGGCTTCGGCGCCAACTGCGTAAACCCATCCGCAACCGCCATCCCCGTTGCCCCGACCCAACACGCTTCATCCAATGCCCCGTCCAGCACCACCCGCTCCCCGTCGCCCAACGGCAGGGCCACCACCTCGCGCTGCACACCCTGCGCCATCCCCGAAGCGACCGCCCCGAGCAACAATCCGCCCAGCAAGCCCTTAACGATAAACCCCACGGCGATTCAGCATGTTGCGGTAAGCCTGCGCGTTGCGCTTGTGCGCGGCGTACCCGGTGGCAAAGTTGTGCAGGCCGGAATCGTCCGGCCGGGCACACATGTACAAGTAGCTGTGCGTTTCGGCGCGCAACACGGCATCCACGAACGCAGATTCCGGGATGCGGATGGGACCCGGCGGCAGCCCCTTGTGCTGGTACGTGTTGTATGGCGAGTCCACGTCTTTGTCGGTTGAAAGCAACCGCCGGATGCCCCAGTCGCCGAGGGCGAATTTCAGCGTGGGGTCCGCTTGCAGCAGCATGCCCCTGCGCAACCGGTTCAGATAGAGTCCGGCGATGCGCGGAGCTTCTGATAGGTTGGCCGATTCTTCCTGCACGATGGAGGCGAGGATGACCGCTTCCTCCGGCGTCAGCCCCCACGCTTGCGCTTGCTCACGCCGCTCCGGGGTCCACCACTGGTCCGATTCGTAGGCGATGCGCTTGAGGATGCCTTCTACGGAGGTTTCCCAGTACACATCGTAGCTGTTGGGGCGAATGAGCCAGCGGATGCTGTCCTCGCGCAGGGCCGCATCCACAGCGGCTGAGTCCACCCACAAGGGCTCGGCAATGCGTCCGGCGATGACGCCGATGTCCCGGTGAGCGGGCAAGACGATGCGCACGGCATCGCGCTCCCCACTAGCCACGCGCCGGGCTGCCTCGCCACCCGTTTCATCGCCTCGGAACGTGTACCGCCCCGGACGCGCTTTCCAACTGCGCAAGGCCAAGGCCGCCCGCACGTGTTCGGCCGCTTCGCCTTCCGACCACCGAACGGAGTCGGGCGTGATTTCGAGGACCCACGGCAACCCCTTGCCAACGGGCAAGAACCAGGCCTTGGTGACCTGCCACCCGGTGGCTGCCCCGATCAGCCCCAGCAGCCCACTGGCGAGGATGAACCGCTTCAGCTTATCCATGGTGTTCTGGACTGAAAGCTTGCATCAACAGCACGTCGGCATACGTCCCGCCGCGTTTTACCCACTGCTCGAGGGTGCCTTGCGCGGTGAATTGCGCTTCGGTGAAAATGTGGAGGCTGGCCGGGTTGTCGGCGGGCACTTCCGCGAAAAGCATGCGCAGCCCGAGGTGTTCAAAGGCATATTGCATGAGCAAGGCCAGGCCCACTTGGGCGTGGCCTTGTTTGCGGAAGGCTTGTCCTACGGCGAGGCCCACTCCAGCGCGCCGGCTGCGGGGGTCGACGTCGTACAGGTCGAAGGCGCCTACGGTTTGGTCCCCCACATCGAGCATCAAGCGCAGCTGACGATCGGCCCAAACATCGTGCTGCCCCGCGGCAAAGCGCTGCATGGCCTCGAGCGAAATCGGTGCCAATTGCGCCCCGAGCCACCATTCCTCCGCGCGGTTTTCCCACTGATGGAGCAAATGCGCGTCCTGCGGCTCCATGGCTCGCAACCGATATGCACCCCTGCTTAGCACGCCGCAAAGATAGCGCGCCTCCGCCCGCAGAATCGGTTTACGTGTTGTAATTTGCGGCATGATGAAACGGCAGGTTTGGCTTTGGGCAGCCATCGGGATTTGGGGAGTGGTGCTGAGTGGATGCACCATCAACAAGGACATCATGTTCCAAACGCCGAAGGAATTTTCCTTTGATGAGTGGAATGCGTTGGTGGCCGAAGAATACCGTATTGCGCCCAACGATTACTTGGATTTTCAATTGTTCTCCAACGGTGGGCAGCGTTTGCTCACCCGGACGGCAGGAGCCCTTGATGGGAACATGAACATGAGCATGCAACAGAATCAAGGGGCCATCCGCTATTGGGTGCGGCCCGACGGACAGGTTGAGCTGCCCGAAATCGGGGACATCGCCCTGGCGGGGTTGACCGTGTCTGAGGCCCAAACCACGTTGGAGACCGCCTATGCAGCGCTGTACTTGGATCCTTACGTGTTGTTGGAAGTGACGAACAACCGGGTGCTCGTGTTTCCGGGAGATCCGGGTTTGGCCCGTGTCATCACCCTCCAAAACGTGAACACCACGCTGCTCGAAGTGCTGGCCATGGCGGGCGGCATCAGCCAACGGGGAAATGCCGAAGTGGTGAAGCTGATTCGGAAAGAAGGGGAAGACCAGCGGGTGTATTTCATGAATCTGTCGGAAATCCAAGGGCTTGAAGCGGCCTCCACGATTGTGCAAGCTGGCGACATCATTTACGTCGAACCCGTGCCGGAAATCGCCTCCGAGGTGTTCCGGGATGTATCGCCGTTCGTCAGCTTGATTTCTTCCCTCGGCGTGGTGTTCGCCCTCATCAACAACTTTGGAAACTGATGGAAGCAAGGAGGACGGCCCTCGCAGGGGTGTTGGAATTGATTCCCCGCACGTTCGGGGATGAACGCGGTTGGTTTCGGGAAACGTGGTCGGACCGGGCATTTCGCGAAGCCACCGGCTTGGCGCTGGACTTCGTACAGGACAACGAGAGCATTTCGGCCCGGGGCGTCATCCGGGGACTGCACTTTCAAGCCCCGCCGCACGCTCAGGGCAAATTGGTGAGGTGCGGCGCCGGACGGATCCGGGATGTCGCAGTGGACTTGCGCACCGGGTCGCCCACCTACGGACAGCACGTGGCGGTGGAGTTGACGGCTGAAGCCGGCAACCAGTTGTGGATCCCGGCGGGATTTGCCCACGGGTTTGCGGCGTTGGAAGCGGATTCGGTGCTCCTTTACAAGTGCACGGCGGGATATGCGCCGGGCAGCGAAGGGGCCTTGCGCTGGGACGACCCAGCTTTGGCCATCGACTGGGGCGTCGAAGCGCCGTTGTTGTCCCCGAAGGATGAAGCAGCCGGCCACTGGGCGGATTTCCATTCCCCCTTTCCGTGATGCGGTCTTTTTCCCAGGCCAAACCACACGAATCCCACTCCCCACATCGTTCCTTTTCCATGAACCGAACCGCCTTCGCCACCCTCGCGGGCTTTTTGATCCTTGCCGCTGGCGCACTCACCCTGATTTCCCTGACGGCTTCCTCTCCGAGCGAGCCCGCTGCCCGAAACGCCGACACCCTGATCGTGCCCGTGCCCCTGCGGCATCCCGCTCCGGAGTTGCCCCAAACGCCCACCCTCTGCGGCGAGCCTGTCCCCATGGACGCGTTTGGGGTCCGCGAATCGCTCGACCGGGAAATGGTGGTCAACGCCTACCACCACAGCTCCACCATTTTGTACCTCAAGCGCGCGGGACGGTGGTTCCCCGTCATTGAGCCCATCCTCGCCGAAGAGGGCATTCCGGACGACATGAAGTACCTCGCGGTCATCGAAAGCGGGCTCGCTCAGGTCGTCTCCCCGGCGGGGGCGTCGGGTTTTTGGCAGTTCATGCGCCGCACAGCGCCGGGCTACGGCCTCGAAGTGAACGGCGAAGTCGATGAGCGCTACCATGTGGCGGCCGCGACGCGTGCGGCCTGCGCTTACTTGCGGGAAGCCCACGAGCGATTTGGATCGTGGTCCCTCGCGGCGGCCTCGTACAACATGGGCATGGCCGGCGTGGCCCGCGAGTTGGAGGACCAAGGCGTGGCGAGCTACTGGGAGCTGCACTTGAATGCAGAAACCGCGCGCTACGTCTACCGCTTGCTGGCCATCAAGGAGGTGTTCGAGCACCCTGCCCGTTATGGGTTTGACCTGGCTCCTGAAGATGTGTACGCGCCTTATGCCGTGCGCGAGGTAGAGGTGTCCAAAACCATCAACGACCTGGCCGCATTCGCCCGCAAACAAGGCACGAATCTGAAGGCCTTGAAAGCGCTCAACCCCTGGCTGCGGGACGATTTCCTGCCCATCAGCATCGGCAATTCCTACACCATCTTGTTGCCGGCTTAAGCGGGAAAGCGCTCCAACCGATAAGCCACCGGGGAAGGGCGCCTTCCCCACGTGTCTTCGAGGAGTTGAACGGCTCCCGCTTCGCCTTCTGCGAAGACCTCGTCCACTCCTTTGACCACGCCCGCCGGCACCCCGCGCTCGAGGAAGGCTGCGTTCAGCTCTGATTTGCTCCACGTGCCGGCAGCGCCGTTCAGCAGCGCCATCAGGTCGCTTCGGTGGTGCAGCCGATCGGCGTTGGAGGCGAACCGCGCATCGGCCGACCACTCCGGGTGGCCGAGGGTGGCGCACAACTGTTGAAATTGGCGGTCGCTTCCCACGGCCAACACCACCCAGCCGTCTGCACATGCGAGGAGGTCCCCGTAGGGAGCAATGTTGGGGTGGAGGGACCCTGCGGCGGCCGGACGATCGCCGTTGATGAGCCAGTTCGTGGCCTGGTTCACCAAGGCCGAAATGCCGCTCGCCTCCAAGCTGACTTCGGCGTAACACCCGCCGAGGCCTTGGGCGCGGCCGAGCAATCCCTCGAGCACCGCGGCCCGGATTTGGTGCGACGCCAACACGTCCATCAGCGCCACGGGCATGCGCAAAGGCGGTGCGCCGGGCTCCCCGTTCATGTGCATGAAGCCGGTCTCCGCTTGGACCACCACGTCGTAGGCAAGCCGCTCGGGTGCCTTCGGAAATCCAACGAGCCGGACGTGGATGAGGTGGGGGTGGCGCGCGGCCAACGCGGCCGGTTGGAGGCCAAACTTGTCCAAGTCAGCCGCCTTGAAATTCTGCAGCACCACGTCGTGTTCCTTCAACGCAGATTCCAGCCAAGCGCGCCCTTCCGGCGTGCCGAGGTCCTGCCAAACCACCGCCTTTCCCGCATTGGCACTCGCATAGTACGCGCTCACGGGATGCTCATCGGATTCGCTGGAACTGCGCCAACTTCGGGTGACGTCTCCGTGGGGTGGGCGCTCCACTTTCGTGACCGTGGCCCCGCGCACCGCGAGCGCGGTCCCGGCCAATGGTCCCGCCAACACGCTCGCCAATTCGAGCACCCGCACGCCATCCAATGCTTCCGCCATGGCCCCGAAATTAATCAGAAGAGCTTGGGCTGCGCCTGATTTGGTTTCAACGCCTGTTGGTAGCGATCGATGGCACGGGCGCGAGCGAATTTGTGTTCCACCACCGGGTCGGGGTAGTTCGGGGTGCCAAATTCAGGCACCCACCGCTTGATGTACGCGAAGTCCGGGTCGAATTTTTGCTGCTGAGCGGTCGGGTTGAACACGCGGAAGTAGGGCGCTGCATCGCACCCGCTGCCGGCTGCCCATTGCCATCCCCCCACGTTGCTCGCCAGCTCAAAATCGAGCAAATGCGCGGCGAACCAGCGTTCGCCCAGCCGCCAGTCGAGCAGCAAGTGCTTGCATAAAAAACTCGCAACCACCATGCGCACCCGGTTGTGCATGAAGCCGGTGGCGCTCAGTTCGCGCATCCCGGCGTCCACCAGGGGGTAGCCCGTGCGCCCGGCCTTCCACGCCTCGAACTCCGGTCCGGGCGTTTCCCACTGGATTTGGTCATACGCGGGCTTGAACGCGCCCTCCACGGAGTGCGGGAAGTGGAACTGAATCGCTTGGTAAAAGTCGCGCCACACCAATTCCATCAACCACTTGTGGCTGTGCGCCAATCCGCTGGCCACCGCTTCCCGGATGCTCACCGTGCCAAACCGCAAATGCACGCTCAGCCGCGTGGTTCCCGCCACGGCCGGCAGGTCGCGCCGCTCCGCGTAGGCCGCGAGCTTCCCCGGAGCCATGTCGATGGCGGGGAAGTCCGCGTCGTCAGGCGGGCTGAAGCCCATGTCGGAGAGCGTCCACCACGGGGCATCGGAAACGTGGGCCACGTCCGCGAGCAGGTCTTCGGAGGGGGCACGCTGGGCGATGATGCGTTCGGGTCCCGTGGCGAGCCACCGCTTGCTGTATGGGGTGAACACAGTGTACGGGGTGCCGTCGCCTTTGAGCACTTCGTGGGGCTCGAAAATGACGTGGTCCTTGTGGTCGTGCCAAACCACACCGCGGTCTGCGAGCAGGGCCCGGACCGCCGCATCCCGCTGCTGCGCGTACGGCTCGTAGTCGCGGTTGGTGTAAACCGATTCGACGGAGTAGCCGGCTGCTGCCAGCTGGTCGAGGAGCTTCGGCCACTCGGTTTCGGGGGTGCCGTAGGCGGTCCAAAGGCTGCCACCGGCTTCGGCGAGGCGCTGGCGGATTTGGTCCAGCTGCTGGTGGATGAACGCCACGCGCCGGTCCGTTCGGTTCTCCAGTGCATCGAGGATGTGGCGGTCGAAGAGGAACACCGGAAGGACGGGCAGGCCGCTCGCCAAGGCCGCATGCAGCGCGGTGTTGTCGTGCAGGCGGAGGTCGCGGCGCATCCAGCAAATCGCCAGTGGGGTGGAGGTGGAAGTCATGCGTAGAGGTCCGTCAAGGCGGGGGAGATTTCTTCGAAGTCGAATTGGAAACCGGTGGCTTCGAGGCGGTGGGACCGGATGCGCTGGGAATCGAGGGTGATGCGCGCCATGTCACCGAGGATGAGCCGAAGCAGGGCGGCGGGTGGCGCTGGAAGCCAACAGGGGCGTCCCATCGCGCGGGCGAGGGCTTGGGCGAACGAGCGGTTGGTCACCGGATTCGGGGCGACCGCGTTGAACGTGCCGCGCATGTCCGGGGTTTGGATGGCGTGCACCACCAAGCGGGCCAAATCCCGAACGTGGATCCAACTTTGCCACTGCCGCCCACTGCCCACCGGCGAACCCAAGCCCCACCGGAACAGCGGCTCCAACTTCCCCAACGCCCCCCCCGACCGGCTCAACACCATGCCGATGCGAAGCGTCACGTGCCGGTTCGGAATCCCGTCCAGCGCGCGTTCCCACGCTTCCACTACGTCCGCGAGGAACCCCTCCCCGCGGGGATCGCCCTCCGTTTGCCACGCATCGGAATCCGCGTACCAACCGATCGCACTCGCGGCCACCACCACCGGCTGCTCGCCGTCTGGCAGCGCGCGCACGGCCGCTTTCAAGGCCCGGCCCCCTTCCTCCCGGCTCTGCAAAATGCGGCGTTTGGCATCCGCCGTCCAACGTTGCCCCACGTTCTCACCGGCCAAATGCACCACCGCCTTCGCCCCCAACAGCGCAGCCGTGAGCTCCTCTGAACTGCGGCCGTCCCACGGCGCAAACCGAACCCCCGGTTCCGTAGGCCGCCCCTTGCTCCGCGTCATGACGACGACGGCATAACCTGCCTCGCGCAAGGCCCGCACCACTTCCCTTCCCACAAGCCCCGTCCCGCCTGTCACCACGACCTTTTGATCATTCATGCTCGGGTAACAAAATCCGCTCGCTTTTGGTTCATCGTTCGATGGGGGCTTGTTTCGGGGAGTTGAATTTGGTAAATTTCCGGGCGAATGCGTTCAAGGCCACGTTGGGTGATTTGGGTGTTCTCCTTGCTTGGAGGGCTGCTTCCGTGGGGTGCATGGGGCCAGACCTTGTTGTGCGAAGGCGGCATGGCCGGCCCT
>CBFHPD010000056.1:0-2690 GCA_965657495.1 uncultured Flavobacteriales bacterium | reverse complement strand
TTTGCCGACGTGATGATCGTCTTTGCCAAAATCGACGACGACGAAAACCTCACGGCATTCATCGTGGACGGCCACAGCGAAGGCATCACGAAGAATCCGGAGGAGAAGAAGATGGGCATCAAGGGCTCGTCCACGCGGCAGATCTTCTTCAACGACGTGAAGGTGCCGGTGGAGAACCTGTTGTACGAGCGGCAGAAGGGCTTCAAGATCGCGGTGAACATCTTGAACATCGGGCGGATCAAGCTCGGCGGGGCCGTGCTGGGCGCTGCGAAGGGGGCGTTGACCCAAACGATTCAATACGCGAACGAGCGGGAGCAGTTTGGCCGGGCGATTTCGAAGTACGGCGCCATCCGGTACAAGCTCGCGGAGGCGGCCATCCGCATTTACACGTGCGAGGCGGCGACTTACCGGGCAACGCAGAACATCGAAGACGCCATCCAAGCGCTGAAGGCCGGCGGCATGGAGCACGGTGAGGCGACGTTGAAGGGCATCGCCGACTTCGCGCCGGAATGCGCGATGATGAAGGTCCTGGGCTCGGAGGTGCTCGATTACGTGGTGGACGAAGCGGTGCAGGTCCACGGGGGCATGGGGTACAGCGCCGAGACGCGCGCCGAGCGGGCCTACCGCGATGCGCGGATCAACCGGATTTTCGAGGGCACGAACGAGATCAACCGCATGCTCACAGTCGACATGATCTTGAAAAAGGCCATGAAAGGCGAGATGGATTTGATGACGCCGGCGATGGCCGTAGCGAACGAACTGATGGGCATTCCGGACTTTGGGCCGGGGCCGGATGACGTCTTCGAGCAACACCTCGAGGTGGTGGAGAAAATGAAGAAGGCCGTCCTGTTGGTTGCGGGGGCTGCGGCCCAAAAACTGATGATGACCCTCTCGAAGGAGCAGGAGATTTTGATGGCCATTGCGGACATGGCGATTTGGACCTACACGGCAGAGAGCACCGTGTTGCGGGTCCAAAAGCTCGCTGGCATCCGCGGCAACCACGAAGCGATTGCGCGGGAACTCGACATCATGAAGGTCTACGCCTACGAAGCGGCGGAGTGGATCCACAGCGCGGGCAAGGAAGCCCTGCTCGCCTTCGCGGAGGGCGACGAACTGAAGATGATGCTCATGGGCCTCAAGCGGTTCTGCAAGGTGGAGCCGTTCAACACGAAGGAGGCGCGGCAGCGCATTGCGATCGGGCTGATCGAGGCGAACCGGTACGAAGGCTGACCTGCGAGAAAATGGAAGGCGCCGGCCTGTGATGGGGCCGGCGTTTTTTGTTGGGCAAAATTGGGTTTGGCCTGAACCTTTTCGTGCAGAATCCGTTCAATTCATCAGCTACACACCCGACGATAACTGCTAAATTCGCCCCATGGCAAAAAAGAAAATCATCAACCGCGCGAGCGAGAAATTCCTCGAAGCGTACCTCAACAACGCGAGCCCGACGGGATTCGAGAGCGAAGGACAGAAATTGTGGCTCGACTACATCAAGCCGTACATCGACGACTACATCGTGGACAGCTACGGCTCGGTGGTGGGGGTGGTGAATCCCGATGCGCCATACAAGGTCGTCATCGAGGCGCACGCCGATGAAATCAGCTGGTTTGTGCACTACATCACCAACGACGGCTTCATCTACCTCCGCCGGAACGGGGGCAGCGACCACCAAATCGCGCCGTCGAAGCGGGTGGACATCCACACGGCGAACGGCATAGTGAAGGCAGTGTTTGGGTGGCCCGCCATCCACACGCGCACGCCGGGGAAGGAAGCTGCTCCGACGATGAAGAACATCTTCCTCGATGTGGGCGCGAAGGACAAGGACGAAGTGGAAAAAATGGGCATCCACGTGGGATGTGTGGTGACCTATGAGGACACCTTCACCGTGCTGAACAAGCAGTGGTACGTGGCGCGGGCGCTCGACAACCGGGCGGGCGGTTTCATGATTGCGGAAGTGGCGCGGTTGCTGAAGGAAGAAGGCACGCAGCTGCCCTTTGGTTTGTACATCACCAACAGCGTGCAGGAAGAAATCGGGCTGCGCGGGGCCCAAATGATCGCCGAACGCATCCAGCCGGACGTGGCCATCGTAACCGACGTGACCCACTGCACGCACACCCCGATGATGGACAAGATCGACCAAGGAGACGTGGCTGCCGGCAAGGGGCCAGGCGTGACCTACGGACCGGCCGTACAGAACAACTTGCTCGGGCGCATCATCGAAACAGCTGAAGCAGAGAAGATTCCGTTGCAGCGCATGGCAGCATCCCGTTTCACCGGCACGGACACGGACGCATTTGCTTACTCGAACATGGGCGTGCCGAGCGCACTCATCAGCCTGCCCCTGCGGTACATGCACACCACGGTGGAAATGGTGCACAAGCAAGATGTGGAAGATTGCATCCGCCTCATCTTGGCCACCTTAAAAAACATCACGCCCGGGGAGGACTTCCGCTACTTCACATAAGGCGCGAACGCACACCATCATGCAACGCCCTCATCCCTCCGCGGGTGAGGGCGTTTCGCCGTTTAATACATGCTTGACCCAATGGATGTCCAACGGCTCATGCAGGGAATAGACGTGCAACGCGCCGGCAACCCAACTTGGCAAAGAGCTGCCTACTGGAAACACCAACACCACCCTTGCATGCGCCGCCGCCGGGGCCAGGATCCAGTCCCTCAGCTCGTCTTCGATG
>CBFHPD010000055.1:0-2311 GCA_965657495.1 uncultured Flavobacteriales bacterium | reverse complement strand
GGGAAATCCAATTGCTCCTCAGTAGCGCCTAAATTGAACATCAGGTCAAACACCTGTTCCTGCACCACATCCGGCGTGCAGTTCTCCTTGTCCACTTTGTTCACCACGACGAGCGGTTTCAGCCCGAGTTCGATGGCCTTGCCGAGCACAAACCGGGTCTGCGGCATCGCGCCTTCAAAGGCATCCACGAGCAACAGCACCGCATCGGCCATTTTCAACACCCGCTCCACTTCGCCGCCGAAATCCGCGTGACCCGGGGTGTCGATGAGGTTGATTTTCGAATCCTTCCAGTTCGCCGCTACATTTTTCGCGAGGATGGTGATCCCCCGCTCGCGCTCGAGGTCGTTGTTGTCGAGGATCAGCTCGCCGGTGTCCTTTCGGGTGTCCACGGCTTGACACGCGTGGATGATTTTGTCCATCAAAGTGGTCTTGCCATGGTCGACGTGGGCGATGATGGCAACATTTCGGATAGCTGACATGAAATTTTTCAGGCTGTAGTTGATCTCTAATCTTTTGCAGGCCAAACATTTAAGCTACCAGCTCTCCGTCTGAACCCTCCGCGAAGGTTTCGCGGCGCGAAGAACGTGAATGTTTCGTTGTGGATTGCAACGCTCCTTGTTGTATTTTTGCCATCCGTTCGGAATGCGGACGGAGCCATTGCCCGGATGGCGGAATTGGTAGACGCGCACGACTCAAACTCGTGTTCCGCAAGGAGTGTGGGTTCGATTCCCACTCCGGGTACTTAAAGGTCGCTTTCAGGCGGCCTTTTTTCATTTCACCGGGATTATTTTTACCTCATGTCCCTGCCCCGTGTCATCCTTGCCATTCTGCTGCCGCCGCTCGCTGTGCTTGACCGGGGCTGCGGTTCCGTAATCATCGTCAGCTTGCTCACCATAGCCGGTTGGGTGCCCGGCGTGATCGGTGCACTTGTTATCCTGAACAAAAACGAAACCCCATGATGCGTTCCTTCTTCGTCCTTGCCTTCGTTACCGCATCGCTCACTCTGAGCGCACAACTGGTCGCGCCTCCCTCCCCCGCGGGCCATACACACAATCGGGCCATTGGGGCGTGGACTGCGCTCGAGGGGTCCGGAGGGGGACAGGTTTGGGACCTTTCAGCGCTGACCCCCCAGCAAACGTTCCAGCACGTGTTCACCGATGCCTCCACCTCGTTCTACGCGAAAACGTTCCCTTTCGCCGAATGGGAACTCGACGAGGCAGGGGTGAAGCTCTACTACCAGTCCTCGGATTCGATGACCTACCACGGCGGGGTGCAAGGCGACATCATCATCCAATACAGCAACCCGCAAACCACCTTGACCTACCCGTTGGCGCTGGGCGATGCCATTTCCGACACCTTCGCGGCGAGCTACGAGGCCACGGGCGTCACAGTAAACCGTTCGGGCACGTCGCAGGCGAACTGTGAAGCGGTTGGTTCGGTGGCGTTGCCGGGCGGTTTGACGTTCGGAGAGGCCTACCTCATTCACGTGGAGGAAAGCATCGTGGACTCGACGGTGTTGGGCAACTTTTACCTCGACCAAACGGGCGACTTCTTGTTTGTGCCTGAATGGCCCATGCCGATTTTCGGCGCCATCACGATTGTGTCGGAAGACCAAATCTCCGGCACCGCTCCCCAAACCACCACCCTGTCCCTCTGGTCGAGCAGCATCACCCTTGATGTGGCGGACCCCGCAGCGGCCACCTTCGCCGCTTACCCGAATCCTGTCCAATCGGGCCGGCCCATCACCATCGCCTCGGCACAGGCCCAAGGCGCCTTCACGGTGCGGGACGCTCACGGCCGGGTAGTTGCCCGCCCGTACCCCGCTTTCCGCGGCCCCTACACCCAAGTGTCCACTGCCGGATGGGCACCGGGTGTCTACTTCATCGAAGGCGCCGGTTCCACCCAGCGCCTCCTCGTTCAGTGATCGCCACCGCCCGGAAACACCTCGATGGTCCGTTCGACCTTCACCAAATCGTCCCACCTTCCTTCATAACGCGTGCCCCGTACGATGTGGTTGTCGATCCAGTGGTAATTGCCGCCGCGCGGCTTGCCCATCAGCAACCCTTGGTACCTGAAACCGTGCTCCGCGAGCCACGCTTCGGTCACCGCCCGGTGCCCCTCGGTGCGTGAAGTAAAAAACGTGATGACGTGGCCTTCGTCGTGCCACCGGTTCAACGTCTCTACCGCGCCGTCATACGGCAGGCACGTGGCCATCCGCTCCGGCTCTTCGTTCGGCACGTCATCGGTGATGGTGCCGTCGATGTCGATGAGGTAGTTCTTGACGCCTTCCGGCAGTTGAGGGCTGGCTGCT
>CBFHPD010000054.1:0-14049 GCA_965657495.1 uncultured Flavobacteriales bacterium | reverse complement strand
CTGAGCATGTGGTCGATGCGGTGCGCGATGGGCTGGCCGAGCGTGGCGTTGATGCCTGGGATTTGGCCCAAAACCTGGCGCACCCGCTCAAAAAACGCCTCCCGCTCCGACGGGTCTCCCAGCGTAAACGGCACGTCCAACTCCGACGCATTCACGCCCTGGGCATGCTCGTCCAACTCCGCCCGCCCGGTGCGCCGCGTCACCACGTCCACTTCGGGCAGCTCGAGCAACAGCGCCTCCGCCTGCTGCCCCGCGCGCACGCTCTCCTCTAACGACATCCCCGGAGGCCCCACGAGGGAAATCACAAGGGAGCCCTCATTGAAGGGCGGCAAGAAGGTTTGGCCTTGCTGAAAAAACGCCACCACAGCAAAGATGAAAAGGGCAACCGCAGACCCCACCGTCCACATCGGCCGGCGCAACACGGGCTCCAACGCCGCGCGATACCCCCGCGCCAGCCACCGCTCCAACCGCGTCCCATCCGCCGAACGCGTCAGCGACCGCTCCGACCCCAGCAAGTACGAACACATCACGGGGGTCACCGTCACGGCCACCACCAAAGACGCCATGACCGACGTCAAGAAGGCGATCCCGAGCGGCTGCAACAACCGCCCTTCCATGTCGCCCAAAAAGAACAATGGAACGAACGACACCATGATAATGAGCGTCGCCACCAAAATGCTGCTCCGGATCTCCATCGATGCATTCCGCACCACGTCCAGCAGCGGCAACCGCCGCTCCTTCGGCAGGCGCCCGTTCTCCCGCAGCCGCTTGTACACGTTTTCCACATCGATGATGGCATCGTCCACCAGCGCCCCGATGGCAATCGCCATGCCGCCCAAACTCATCGTGTTCACGTCATATCCCAGCGCATTCAGCACCAGGATGCTCGTCAGCAGCGACAGCGGAATCGCCAGCAGGGAAATCAGCGTCGTCCGCCAGTTCATCAGGAAAATCAGGAGCACGAGGAGGACAAAAAAAGCCCCTTCCGCCAGCGTCCGCTGCAGGTTATCGATCGACACCTCGATGAAATCACTTTGGCGAAAAACATCCGTCCGCAGGCTGACCCCGTCGGGCATGCTCAAGGCCAAATCCCCCAACGCCCCATCCAAACGCTCCGTCAATTCCAACGTGTTCACATCGGGCTGCTTCGAAACGGTCAAGATGACGGCGTCCTTGCCGTTGCAGCCCCCTGCGCCGATGGGATCCCCTCCCCCCCACTGCACTTCCGCCACATCCCGCACCCGCAAGGCCGTCCCCGGAATCAGCGCTCCCTCGAGCCCCGCGGCGCCGCGCACACGGCCCACCGAACGGATGCTGTACTGGTTGCCAAAGTCCGAGTAGACCCCGCCCCCAGCAGCCCCATGCGCGCCCTCCACTGCGGCATGCACCGCTTCCAAAGACACCCCAAAATGCTGCAACTTCAGCGGGTCCACCTCCACTTGGAGCTGCTGCACCTCGCCGCCGAGCACCGACACGTTCGCCACCCCACCGAGCGACATCAGCCGCGGCCGGATTTCCCAATCGGCCAAGGCCCGCAACTCGACCCGGCTCCTCCCCTCCCCTTCGAGGGCCACCAGCATGACCTCGCCCATGATGGACGAAATCGGCGCCATGGTCGGCTCGCCCACGTCCGGTGGCAGCACCGAGCGGATGGCCACGAGGCGTTCGTTCACCAATTGGCGCGCCCGGTACACGTCCGTGTCCCAATCGAATTCCACCCAAACGATGGAAATGCCCGCCGCGCTCGAGGAGCGGATGCGCCGCACCGACGGGGCGCCGTTCATGCCGGTTTCGATGGGAAACGTGACCAGCTGTTCCACTTCGCCCGCGCCGAGGCCGTGCGCTTCGGTCATCACCGTGACGGTGGGAGCGGTCAGGTCGGGGAAGACGTCGACGGACGTTTGGCGCGTCACCTGCACGCCCACCACCAGGAGCACGGCCGCGCCCAACAGGACGACCATGCGGTTCGCCAATGCGGCGTTCAATATGCGTTGCATCATGGCGTCAGTGGCTGTGGCCGTGGGCCGGGGTGGAACCTTTCAACGAAGCCATGCGCACCGCGTAAGCGCCGGTGGTGACGACGCGTTCGCCCGCCTCGAGTCCTGTCTTAATTTCGGTCCAACGGGCGTTGCGCTCGCCGGGGATGACCGGCCGCAACTCGAACTGCTCGCCCGCCAGTTGCACCGCCACTTCGTACTGGCCATACTGCTCGAGTAGCGCGGTAGACGGAATGACCAAGGCGGGTCGGCCGGGGCCGCATTCCGCTTCCACTTCCACGTAGCTGCCTGCCACGGGTTGTGCGCCGGGCACGACCTCATCGAGCACCAGGTAGGCGCTGAGCAAGCCGGAAGGGGGTTGGATTTGGTTCGCGATGGAGGCCAAATGGCCCTGCACCCAACCGGCATCCGTCGCCAGCTGCACTCCCCGGGCGGTCCGCAGCGGTTCCTTCCAGTCCGGATTGAAAGCGACCTCCACCCACTGTTCCTGGTCGGCCGTCAGCAGGCACAGCGCCGACTGCGGCCCCACAAATTCGCCGTTGGCCGCCCGAATGGCGCGCACAAAGCCGTCCATGGGCGAACGCACTTCCCACGCCTGCCCATCGCGGATGCCTTGCAATCGCTGCCGCGCCTCTTCGGCCACAGTCAGCCGGGCAACTGCTTCGTCCCATTCCCCGGCCGTGACCACTCCGGCGTCCCGCAGGGGCTCCAGCCGTTTTACGGCCGCTTGGGCAGCCCCCCATTCCGCCTCCGCTGCGGCGGCCTCGGCGGCCAGTCCGCGGTCGGCTTGTCCGGCCACTTCAATGCGGGCCAGGATTTGTCCCTTGGCGACCGGCGCCCCGGCGACGGCGATGCCCTCGGACCATCGGACGGTTCCTGTGGCGCCTGCGGTCAATACGCGGTCCTCGCCCGGAGCCGGCATCCACCTGCCCGCCAAGGTCAGCGTGCTCCACACCGTGTCGCGCCGCACTTCTTCCGTCGCAAACGGCACCGACCAAACCAGCTCCCGCCCAAAACTCACGGCCGCTTCCGGTTGGTTCCACCCGTCCCAGGTCACTGCGTCTGCCGTAAAATCGAGGCTTCCGAGCGGGGTTTGGCCTTGTTGCGATGCCGTGGCCCACCAAAGGGTGAAGGTCACCTCGCCGGTGGTGGGCGCCGTCCAATTCACCCGCCAAATGCCCGGCTGCACCCGCTCTCCTTTGATTTGCTCCTCGCCCTGAGCGGATTGGATGGCAAGCCGCACACTGGCGTCCGCTGCGGGAACGAAATGTGCTGCATCTGTTAAGTGGATGAAGAGGGAATGGGGCACTCCGGCTTCCGGAACAGCGGCGTCCACAAAGATTTCATGGACGTCGGTGAATCCCCACCACTCAAATCGCTCCTGCTCCGTAGCTTCGTGGGGGTGATCGTGGGGGTGATCGTGCGGGTGATCGTGGCTGTGGCACGCCGCCAAGCCCAGGCAGGTGGCAGCGGCAATCATAAGGGTAAAAGCCTTCATGGTTGTGGCATTTCAATGGACGTCAGCAACCGCGCGCGCAACCGCCGCAGTTCCTCGTCAAGGTGAATGAGTTCGCGCTCAGCTTGAAACCGAGCATTGATCAACTGGTGGAGTTCCACCACCGTGAGGTGACCCTTGGTTTGGGCCAAATCCAATCCGCTCCCCGCCTCCGCGAGGGCCATCGACCACACCGGCCGAACCTGCAAAAGCGCGTCGTAACGCTCCTTCCAAACCGCACGATCCGCCCACGCTTGCGCGAGCTGCTGCCCCCCTTCGTGCCGGACCCGGGCCGCCTCCAACGCGGCCAGCTCTGCCGAACTTCGCGCGCCCCGCAATGGAATGGCGAGCCCTGCGAACACCCCACCGTAAACCTCCCCGGACACTCCCTGCGCATTGTAGCCCAGGGTCCACTCCGGCCATCGCTCCCGCTCCGCCCGCACGCGCTCCGCCTCCGCGTACGCCACCGCAGCTTCCACCGCCGCCTCTTCCGCCCATCCCGCCGCGGGCACCTCCAACGGCCCCAACACTTCGTACAGCCCTGGCGTCACCTCCATCACCGGCGCCGCCCCAGTGCACCAACCCGCCAACCTCAGCCGCAGGGCTTCCCGGCGCGCCTTCAGGTCCGACCGCTCCGTCACGGCCTGGGCCACCCCCCATCGGGCCTGCTCCACTTCTAGCACCGTCGCCTCCCCCGCCTCGCACCGGAGCTCCACCGCGGCAAGGACCTCCTCAAATGCCGCTACTTGGCGATCCATGACCTCCATTTCCTCGTCGAGCGCAAGCCACCCCAACACATGGTCCGCCACCTCCCACCAGAGGAGTTGCAACTGGAGTTGGCGATCGGCTTCGCCAGATGCCTCAGCGGCCTCGGTAACTGCACGTCGGGCTGATGCGGCTGGAGGCAGCACCCCGGACTGGTCGACCTGCCACTCCGTGTACGTCGGCAGTGCACTCCCACCGGGCGGCGCGAGATAAAACCCGCTAATTTGCAAGGGAGCGGGTTGAAATCGAACGGTTTCTTGTTGGCGTCGAAGGGCAGGAATCAAATCAGTTGCCGACCGCGCTACGTGCTGTTCAAACACATAATGCATGAGCTCTTCCGCCGTCCAAGCATGGGGCGCTTGGGCGTTCGCGGTAAGCAGGAAGCCGAAGCACAAGGCTGCAGCTCCTAAAAAAGGTTTCCACATGAAAAAAACATGTTGGGGCCTCAACGGCCGTGAACACAAAGAATGGGTGCGCTCATTGCGCGGAGCTCATTCCTTGCTCGGCGGCCCCCTCTGGGGATGGGACCGTTCAAACCCCGACAGCCCCGCTGGGACCTGGAACCAACGGATTGAAGACTTCCGCACGCCTTCGACCTCCCTACAAATGCACCCAACCGAAACACCGTGAAGCACATCAAGGGCACCTTCTTCAGCTTCAGGCCGCAACAACTCGCCCGCTTCCTCACAATCCATGGAAGCGGCATGTTGATGCAACACATCGTGGACACCGTGCAACAAGGCGTGCAACCACCCCCCATCCAAATCTGCTTCGTGATCATGGCACACCACCCCACAACTCCCGCCTGCTTCAACGTGTTGGTGCGGCAACGCAGCGTGGGCTTGTACCACGAGCATGATGCCCAACAAACCAAACGACAAGCTGCGCTTCCAAAGCATAGTTGCAATGTACAACGTCAGCCGATTCAGTCCCCAAGCCTTTCGTTAATTCAACCCAACGACGCAATCATTTCGCTCGTTTCCACCTCGTTTTTTGTCAGAGCCAGCGAAGAACGAGGTCGATGAGGCGGCGCTTGAAGGGCGTGTAGGGCGGGGCCAAGGCTTCGGCTGCGCTCGGCAGGATCTGCTGGTAGACGCCGCGCTCGTGGGTGAACTCCCGGAAGCCGTGGTGACCGTGCCCCACGCCGATGCCGCTGTTGCCCAGCCCACCAAACGGCAGGGCACGGTGGCCGACGTGTACGACGGACTGGTTGATGGCTACGCCGCCGGATTGGATGCGGTTGAGCAAGGAACGGATGCGGCCGCGGTGCTTCCCGTACATATAAAGTGCGAGTGGCGTTGGGCGCCGTCCGATTTCGGCCACGAGGTCCGCCTCGCTGTTGTAGGTGAGCACCGGGATGACGGGGCCGAAGATTTCCTCTTCGAGGATGGCAGCGCCGTGGGGCACGTCGACCAGGATGGTCGGGGCGATGTAGGCTTGGTCGGGATCGGTTTGGCCGCCGTGGGCAATGCGGGCGCCGCGGGCCACGGCGTCCTCGATGAGGCCGGCAATGCGGTGGGCGTGGCGGGGGTTGACGATGCGCTGAAAGTCCGGAGCCGTTTCCGGTTGGGGACCGTACTGGGCGACCATGGCTGCCCGCAGCGCTTCGACGAACGCGTCGCGCAGGGATGTGGGGACAAGCGCGTAGTCGGGGCTGACGCATATTTGGCCTGCATTCACCAGCTTTCCCCAAGCCAAACGCCGGGCCGTCACCGCCAAATCCGCCGATGCATCCACCACAGCCGGCGACTTGCCCCCCAACTCCAACGTCACGCTGCACGGGTGCTGCGCCGCCGCCGCCATCACCAACCGGCCCACCGCCGGCGACCCCGTGAAGTACACGTGGTTGAACGGCTGCGCCAGCAGGGCCTGCGCCACCTCTGGGCCGCCCTGCACCAACTGCACCACCCGCCGATCGAACACCGCCTCCACGATTTCCTGCAGCACTTGGGCGGTGTGCGGCGTGAGCTCCGAGGGCTTCAGCATCACCGTGCACCCCGCCCCGAGCGCCGCCACCAATGGGCGAAAGAGCAGCTGCATCGGGTAGTTCCACGGCGCCAAGATCAACGCCACCCCCTTCGCCTCCCGCCGCACCCACGCCCGCGACCCGATCATGGCCAGGCCGCCCCGAACCCGCTCCGGGCGCATCCACTTCCGCAGCCGGCGCTTCGTGTACTCAATTTCGCTCTTCAGCACATACACCTCCGTCAAATCCACCTCCTCTGCGGGCTTTTTGAAATCCGCGTACATCGCCCGGTGCAAATCAGGACGCCGGCGGTTCACTTCCGCATACAGGGCGTCGAGCAGGGCAATGCGCTCGCGGGCCGCGGTCATGCGCTGCACAGGCGCGTGCTGCTGCAAGGTGGTGAAATCGAAGTTGTTCATGCTGTGGGCCGAAGTTGATGCGGATTCGGTGGAATTGCAACACCTTTGCACCCAAACAAGTTGCAACGATGAAAGCTTTTTGGGACGAACGGTACGGTACGGAAGACACGGTATACGGCCGGGAACCGAATGCGTTTTTGGCAGAACAACTGGCGGGGCGGCCGTTGGGCAGCATCCTCCTGCCGTGCGACGGGGAAGGCCGAAACGCGTTGCATGCGGCGCGGTTGGGCTGGGAGGTGCATTCCTTCGACTACAGCCACACGGGGGTGGAAAAGGCCCTGCGCTGGGCCGAAGCCGCGGGCGTAGCCGTCAATGCGTGTGTGGCCGATGCGTTTGCCTTCGAACCGGAGCAGGCATTTGATGCGGTGGCCTTGATTTATGCCCACATGCCTGCCGAGCGCCGAGCGGCGTTCCACCAGCGGGCGGTGCAGTGGTTGCGTCCAGGTGGCACCTTGATCTTGGAGGGCTTCAATCCGGAGCAGCTGGGGAATCCGTCAGGCGGACCGAAGGATGCGGCGATGCTCTTCACGGAGGAGATGTTGCGCGCGGACTTCGCGGAGCTCGACATCGAGGTGTGCCAAACCGCAGCCACCGTGATCGACGAAGGCCCCTACCACCGCGGTCCCGCCGCCGTGATCCGCCTCGTGGCCACCCGCCCCACCTCGGCATGAAACGGCTCCTCTACCTCCTCCCCTTCATGTGGGCCGCCTGCACGGACGCCCCCCACGTCCTCGACTCCGGCACCGCCCTCGAACTCCATTCCCCCGACGGGCGCATCCGCCTCGTGGCCGAGCTCGATGCCACCAGCACCCTCCGGTACCGCGTCGAACGCGATGGCCGGGAAGTCGTCGCCTCCTCGGCGATCGCCTTTTCGACCGACGGCTCCACCTTTTATGAACGAGGCCAACGCCTCACGGCCATCTCCGGTCCCGACACCCTCGTTCAGGACTACGAGCTCCCCTGGGGCGAACAGCGTTGGGTCCACGACGAGGCCGTGGAGGGAACGGTCCACCTGCTCACGCCCCACGACCACCCGTGGCGCGTGGCCTTCCGCGTCATGGATGACGGGGTGGCGTTCCGGACGCATTTCGAGGCGCACCCGGATTTGGCCCGCTTGACCATCACGGAGGAGCTGAGCCAAATCCACCTCACCGGCAACCCGGAAGCCTGGTGGATCCCCGGCGACTGGGACAGCTATGAGCTGCTGTACCAACACACCCGCCTCAACGACATCGACGCGAAGGCAGCGTGGGACAGCACCGCCATCATCAGCACGACGGTCAAGGCGAACGCCATTGCGACGCCGGCCACCTTCCGTTACGGCGACGGCCTGCACGTTGCATTGCACGAGGCCGCCCTGTACGACTACCCGGAAATGACGCTCGAGCGCGCGCCGCACGGGGGCTTCCAAGCCGACCTCGTGGGGCCGGCCGACGTCGCCCTCCCCTTTTCCACACCGTGGCGCACCATCACGCTGGCCGACGACGCGGGTGGCTTGCTCGAAAGCACGATGGCCCTCGACTTGAACGCACCGCAGGTGGCGGACCCCACGGGCGCTGATTGGAAGTGGGTGAAGCCGATGAAGTACGTGGGGATTTGGTGGGAAATGCACCTCGACAAGGCGGCTTGGTCGTTGTGGAAGACCGGTGCCGACGGGCAGCCTTTGGTGGGCGAGCCGCATGGCCGGCATGGTGCGACGACGGCGAACACGCGGCGTTACATTGACTTCGCTGCGGCCCACGGGTTCGACGGGGTGCTCGTGGAGGGGTGGAACACGGGGTGGGAACGCTGGATCGGTTTCGATGACCGGGAGGGGGTGTTCGACTTTGTGACGCCCTATCCGGATTATGACTTGCGGGATTTGGCCTCTTACGCCCAAAACCAAGGCGTGCAACTCATCGCGCACCACGAGACGAGCGCGGCGGTCACCACGTATGACGCGCAAATCGACACCGCTTATGCCCAAATGGCGGCGCTCGGGCAACGGGCCGTTAAAACCGGCTACGTCGGGCCCATCATCCCGCGGGGCGAACACCACCACGGCCAATGGATGGTCGAGCACTACCAGCGCACGGTCGAACACGCTGCGCAACACGGGGTCTGCCTCAACATCCACGAGCCCATCAAGGACACCGGCATCCGCCGCACCTGGCCCAACCTGATGACCCGCGAGGGCGCGCGCGGGCAGGAATTCAATGCGTGGGGGCGCAACGGCGGCAACCCCGTCGAGCACAACGCCACCCTGGCGTTCACGCGGATGTTGGCCGGACCGATGGACTTCACGCCCGGGGTGGTCAACTTGAGCATGGATCCGTGGCGGCCGAACAACCGGGTACCCTCCACACTCGGTGGGCAGCTCGGCCTGTACGTCGTATTCTACAGCCCCTTGCAAATGGCGTGCGACCTCCCCGAACACTACGAGGAAGCCCCCGTGTTCGTGCAGTTCTTGGAGCTGCTCGCGGTGGATTGGGAGTGGACCGATGTGCTCGCGGGCGAAGTGGGCGAATACGCGGTGGTCGCGCGGCAGGAGCGCGGCGGCGACCGGGTGTTCATCGGCGGCATCACCGCTGCGGAGCCGCTCGTCCACGATCAGCCGCTCGACTTCCTCACCCAGTCGGGTTACAGCGGCCGGTGGGAATTGATGCTTTGGGAAGACGGCCCGGAAGGCCTGCGCAAAACCAAGCGGACCGTGAACGTGAGCGACACCCTTCACTTGGAAGTGCCCGCCACGGGCGGCTTTGCCGGGTTCTTCTACCCGGCCCCGTAAGCTGCGGCTTACAGGCTTTGGATGAATTGCAGGAGGTTTTCGCCCGGCTCCAGCCCCAGCCGCTTGCGGAGGCGTGAACGGCTGACCTCTACCGCGCGCACGGTCACAAAGGTCAAGGAGGCAATCTCCTTGGAACTGAGGTTCATCCGCAGGTAAGTGCACAGTTTGAGGTCGTTTTTCGTCAAGTCCGGGAACTGGTCGAGCAGGCGTTGGTGAAACTCAACGTGCACGCGGTCGAACTGCTGGGTGAACTGTTCCCAGTTGTCGTCGAGCCGCGCACCGTCACCGAGCACGCCGAGCAGGCGGTCAACTTGCTTGCGCTGCGGCGCATCGAGGTGTTCACGCAGGGATTGCAGGCCGGATTTCAGCGTGTTGGCCATTTGCGCTTTTTGGACCAAATGCATGGTCGCCGACGCGAGTTCCTGGTTTTTCGCAGCCATCTCCGCCTCCACCCGCCGCAAGCGTTCCGCCTCCACGCGCAGCTCGGACGATTCGAGGTCGCGGCGGTATTGTTCGGCCTCGGCCATCCGCTTCCGCTCAGCCGCAGCGGACTCCTCCGCGTGGGCCTTTCGCAAGGCCCGCTGCTTGCGCACCACTCCCCAGCCGGCCCCGGTGATCGTGAGGAGGAGCAGGCCCGCGCGGACGTCCCAGCGGCCGTGCCACGGTGGCGCCACACGAACCGTCCACTCGGTGCTCGGCCCTACCAGCCCCTCGGAGACATATGCTCGGAAGGCAAACCGGTGGGTCCCCGGGCCGAGCCCCCCGAGCGTGATCCGAGCCGACTCTTGCGGGCGGGACCATTCAGCATTCAATTCCTCCAACCGCCATTGAAACCGCTGCACCCCCACAAAGCGCGCGTCAAATCCACGCAACCGGATTTCCAACGCGTGGCTTCCTGCGGGCAGTTGGGCATTTCGCGGATCGAGGTACGCGTCTTGGGCATCGTGGCCCAAATGCAACACCGATTGCACTTCCACCTCGGGCAACGCCGCCGCTGATGCCATGCGGTTCGCATCGATGTACAAGAATCCGGTTTCCACAGGGACGCACACGCGGTCATCGGACAAGATCTCGAGTCGTTCGAATGGCTCCACCATGGGCGTAGCGGTGAGGGGGACGGAACGAACAGCCATGCTCGTGTTTAGGTTGGCGGTATGCGGGTGGATTTGGCCCACGGTTTGGTCCTTCAGATACCACCACGTCGCGTGCAGGCCCCGGTACAAGCGCTGCACGTGGCCACCCGGCGGAATCAACCCGGCAAACGCATCCTCCGCGGGCTCCATGCGATCCGTCAGCGGATTGAAACGGTAAAACCCCGCGTTGGTTGAAAACAAGGGGGCGCCTTCTACATCGAGCACTTCCACGTGCACCGGGCTCGGCAACCCATCGGCATCCGTGTACAATTTCACTGCCTCCGCCCGCGTGCCCGTGGCGTCCAACTCAACCCGGAACGCGCCCTTGTATGGGTGCGCCACCCACAACGTGCGCTCGTCCTCGAACACCACGAATCGGGAGCTCTCCTCGAAGCCGGCCACGCGGGTGGGCGGAAGGCCACCCGCCAGGTCCAAGCGGTACACGCCCTTGAACGACCCGGCATAATGTGCCCCCGTCACCGGCTGCTGGACCACCTCCCAAACGCCCGTCTCGTCGATGACGGGCGTGTATTCAGGCCCGTTGAGCCACCCGGCGCCATACAAATGGCTCACCCATGGCGCGCCATCGATGAGTTGAAGCGACCAGATTTGGCCATCCAATCCCGGCACTTCCAACAGTTCCGCCCCCCGCTGAGCGGACCACTTCAGCCCGTGCGAAGTTCCCCAAAAGGTCTGACCATCCGGCACATGCAGCGATGTGTAACCCGGCTCCCCCAATCCCGTCAGCTCAGCCGGAACCCGCTTGGGACCACTGATCCGGATGACATTCACTCCCCCTTCGTTTGCGGACCACACGTTTCCGGCTTCGTCCACATCCAGTCCCAACACAGAAGTGCCCGCCATGCCTTGTCCCTCGTAATAATGCCCTGCCACCTGCTTCCAATTGTGGGTTTCGTAAATCCCTTGCTCCACAGTCCCGATGAACCAAGCGCCCTTGGATTCCGTCACCGTGTTGACCCTTGCTCGTTGAAGCGCGCGACTCAACTCATGCTCAAGGAGGCTCCACTCGCTTCCATTCCACGCGTACATGCCGTCGGCATGCGTGAGCAACCAGTTGGATTCCGGTAAATAGCCGTCCACGCGCCACTGTGGATTGACGGGCAAGATCATGTCGTCGGAACCCGATGCATCGAACAGATGCAAAACGCTTCCTTGTTGGCACGCAAACCCTCCCTCGAACGGAAAACTGCTCTGGATCGGCCCCTTGACCAATACCTCAACCTCGCCCGCATTCGTCACGACCCCCGCGAATTCCGATGTACCGAAGAAAACACCGGATGCGCTCGGTACCAACCGCCAAACATCCCCAAAGTCCCCACCAGCCGCCACCAAAGATGCCGTGGCATCCCACCATTCAGGTGAGCTCCCGAAGGTCAACCGCCCAAGGAAGCCTTGGCCCCCAACCCAGACGCCCTCCTCCGTCGACAACACGCTCCTCGCTACGCCCCGGTTGGGGACGGGAATCAAATCCCATGCGCCCCCGTCAAAGGCCAACACCCCGCTTTGGTTCGCGGCCACTACCCGTTCGTTCCCGACCACAGCGATGTCCGTGGTCATGAGGCCGCCTCCCAGGTCTTTGCGGTCGAACGCATGCACCAAGGCTAAATCGGCCGCGCCTCCCCCATTTGGTTGCGCGAACGTGTCCAACGTGCCCCCGACAAACAAGCACAACAAAAGGACAGACTTGTATAGGTCGCTTAACATTGCCGCTAAGGTAACCGAATTCAACAAACTTGGCCCAAATCGTTGACAAATGGGCAAAAGCACGCTATTTTGTGCAGGCATTGTGCGATGTTGTAAATCGAACACTTACAATTTTGTGCAGGTAATGTTAAGCTATTTTCCTGATAACTTCAGCCCTCCGTGTTGGCAATCGCATGTACTTTGCACACGATGAATCGCCTTGTTCAATGTTGCCTCATGGGATGGGTGGCTGGATGCCATTCCGGTGCCGAGTGCCCCCCTTCAACAGACGACCGATCCGCGTGGGTTGCGTCCACGTTGGGCGACATGAGTTTGGAACAAAAGGCTGGGGAGATGACGCAATTGACGCTCGGGATGCTCCTCCAAGGGGAAGAACCAGACGAGCCCGATGAGCCACAGCGATTGGACGCACAAAAAGTGAACGAGGCGATTGAAACGTTTCACATTGGCAGCGTACTGAATTGCGGAAACCACGCACACGATTTGGAGCAGTGGCGCTACATCGTCTCCGGATTGCAAGAACAGGCCGCGCAACGGAAGCCTGCGACCCCCATCTTGTATGGCGTGGACGCTGTGCACGGCGCGCACTACACGCAGGGAGCGGCATTGGCACCACAGCAAATCGGCCAAGCGGCTACGTGGAACCCGGGCTTGGTTTACGAGTTGGCTGCCAGCACCGCAACTGAATTGCGCGCCGCGGGCACTCCCTGGAACTTCGCCCCCATCCTCGGGGTCGGGCGCGATCCGCGCTGGCCGCGCTTTTGGGAAACCTTTGGAGAGGACCCGCTGCTCGTGAGCACGCTCGGAGCGGCATCGGTGAAAGGCACCCAATCCGTCGGCGTGGCCGCGACCATGAAGCACTTCTTGGGGTACAGCTTTCCGTTGAGCGGGAAAGACCGAACGCCCGCTTGGATTCCCGAGCGGCAGCTGCGCGAAATCTTCCTCCCTCCTTTTCAAGCAGCAACGGATGCCGGAGCCATGACCGTCATGATCAACAGCGGGGAAGTGAACGGCATTCCAGTCCATTCGGACAAGGCCCTGCTGACCGGCCTCTTGCGCGAAGAAATGGGATTTGAAGGTGTCGTGGTGACGGATTGGGGGGACATTGAATACCTGGCGACCCGGCACAAGGTGGCAGCCACCTACAAGGACGCCGTGGAGATGGCCATCAACGCAGGGGTGGACATGAGCATGGTGCCGATGGATTTGGAATTCCCTCAACTGGTCGTCGAGCTGGTCCAAGCCGGCCGCATCAGCGAATCCCGCATTGATGAATCGGTGCGCCGGATTTTGGGGTTGAAATGGGATTTGGGATTGGTCGCTGACCCCGGCCCGCCGGCGAACCATCCGGTCAACGAGGCTTGGCGCGAAGCCCAGCGGGAGCGGTGTCTGAAAGCGGCCGAACAGAGCATCACGTTGCTGAAGAACGACAACGGTGCTTTGCCGCTGGACACGAACCGCCCGATTTGGGTGTCGGGGCCGACCGCGCATTCGCTGGCGGCCTTGAATGGCGGATGGACTGGCACGTGGCAAGGAACAGACCCCGCATATGACACCCCAGGGGCCTTGACTGCGCTCGAAGCCTTGCGCACAACCTGGCAGGGGGGCGTTTCGCACTTCGACGTGGAGATGGATTTCGATGCGGCGGACATCGAAGCGGCTGTGGAGCACTTCCGAGCCACCCGCGGGGCCCCTACTGCGGTAGTTTTCTTGGGCGAAATGCCGTACACCGAATTCGTGGGCAACGACGAAGAAGTGCGGTTGAACGCGAACCAAACCGCG
>CBFHPD010000053.1:0-23216 GCA_965657495.1 uncultured Flavobacteriales bacterium | reverse complement strand
CCATGCTCATGAACAACGCGCAGTGGTTCGAGGACCACATGCCGTTCGATCCCGCGCACAAGAAAGAAGAAGTGGTGGGCATCACGTACAACGTGGTCAACGTGGCCGGTGAAGCTGGCGACGCCTCGCCGAGCACGCCCATCGGCGTGAACCTCCCCAACTCGAACTGGATCCGCGTGATGCACGGTTCGAAGTCCGTGAGCCTCGGCAACATCGTCAACGCTTACGACCAAGCGGGCGGCAGCGGCATCCTCGAGGAGTTCGCGAACGATGCCGAGGAAGTCGAGCGCGCCAAGGCGCAAGGTGAACTCGCGGGCAAGCTGCACACGGCGATGCACGAAGTGATCGGCCACGCTTCCGGCCAACTCGAGGACGGCGTGGGTGAACCGAAGGCCACCTTGAAGGAATACAGCTCGACGATTGAAGAAGGGCGCGCGGACCTCGTGGCGCTCTACTACTTGTTGGACCAGCAGCTCGTCGACCTCGGGTTGATGGAGAGCTTGGAAGTGGGCAAGGCCGAATACGACAGCTACATCCGCAATGGCATGATGTTGCAGCTCCGCCGCCTCGAGAAGGGCGCAGACATCGAAGAAGCGCACATGCGGAACCGTGCGTGGATCGCGCATTGGTGCTTTGAGCGGGCCCAAGCGGACGGCACCATCGTCATGGAGCAGCGCGACGGCAAGACCTACCTTGACATCCGCGACTACGACCGCTTGCACGATTTATTCGGGGAACTGCTCGGCGAGGTCCAGCGCATCAAGTCTCAAGGCGACTACGAAGCGGCGAAGGCCCTCGTGGAAGGCTACGGGGTGAAGGTGGATCCGGCCATCCACGAGGAGGTGCTCGCCCGCTCTGAGCAGCTGGGCATTGCGCCATACGGTGGGTTCATCAATCCCCAAATGGAAGCCACGACCGATGCCGAGGGCAACATAACCGCGGTGGAGTTGACCTACCCGGATGACTTCACGGAGCAAATGCTCCATTACAGTGCGACGTACCACTTCTTGCACGGCATGCAATGAGTGACGACCGTTCCATCGCCGACCGGAAAGTCGAACTCGTGGCGCGCGTCTTGGCCGAATCGCAGCATTGGGCGCTCGACGCCATTGAAGACGTCCTCGACAACATCGCGGACACCCACCGATCCGATGGCCTGGTCATCGGGCGGCGGCCTTCCGGCGAACCGGTCATCAAAAGCCGCTTCATGCGTGAGCTCATGCGCTCCATCCATGAAGTGGAACAAGGAAATGGCGTTTCGCTTCGTACTTTGGAGCGGGAATCCGACGCCTGGTGATGCAATCGGCCCTCCGGGGCCGATTGTGTTTTACAGGAGTAGCTTCCCACAACCTGCAACAACATGATGAAATCAACCACCTTGGTTGCGGCCCTTTTTTGGGTGGCAACCACCTGGGCCCAAGGCCCTTACCCCTGCGAAGAGTCCGCGGCCAGCGGCCCTGCTGTCGGCGGGGAATTGGCGAACCAGACGGGCCTTTACCAGGAAAACAACACGTATTACCTCAAGTTTGATGCGTACTACCCGTTCATCATTGACTCGGTGAAGGTTTACGCGAACGGAGCGGCCTCGCGCAACTTTGCGTTGCTGAACCCACAAGGGGACGTGATGCAAAACGTGGTGCTCGATGTGCCGGATGGTGAAAGCTGGGTGCCGCTCGGGTTTGAAGTGCCGGCGGGCTCGGGCTTCGGGCTGAACTGCTTGAACGAGGATCCGCAACTGTGGCGCGATGAGCCGCCGAGTGCGTTGGACTTTCCATACCTGCTTGGGGATTTGGGCGCCATCACCAGCACGAACATCGCCGGGGCGAACGCTTATGCGTACTACTACTACTTCTATGAGTGGCATGTTTCTCCCAACGGGTCGGCCTCTTATTCAAACGGATACCCGTGCCTGAACGTGGAGTTGCTCGATGTCGAGGCGCTGGAGAACCTTGGTGGGGGCGACAACGGCAACGATTGCTGGGGCTGGTACGACGAGGAGAGTGGCCGCGAATTGGCCTTGTTTGGTCGGTCGAATGGGGTGTCCATCATCGACGTGACCGATCCGACGGACATGGTGTACTTCGCGAACGTGCCCACGGCTTCCACGGCGAGCTTGTGGCGCGACGTGAAGGTTTACAACGACCACGCCTTCATCGTTTCGGAGGCGACTGACCACGGCATCCAGGTGGTGGACTTGCCAGCGTTGTTGGACTTGCCGTTGGATCAGGTGACGGAGGTGCAGCCGGTGGCGCACTATACGGGATTTGGCAAGGCGCACAACATCGCCATCAACGAGGAAACGGGCTATGCCTATGGCGTGGGGACCAACACGTACAACGGCGGGTTGCACATTGTGAACGTCGCAGACCCCGCGAATCCTGTGCTTTCCGGTTCGTACGATGGATTCTACAGCCACGACATGCAATCGGTGGTGTACCACGGCCCCGATGCGGCCTACTCGGGCCACGAGATTGTATTCAGTTTCAACGGCCAAAGCGGTTTTGCCATCGTAGACGCGGAGGACAAGACTGACGTGCAAGGCCTTTCGACACTGAATTATGCGGAGCTCGGTTACACGCACCAAGGGTGGGTGAGCGAGGACCACCGGTTCTGCTTCCTGAACGATGAGTTGGACGAGCAGAATTTTGGGAACTACACCCGCACGTACATCGTGGACATTGCCGACCTGAATGCCCCCCAAGTCATCGGGTACTTCGAAGCGTCTGTAGCGGCCATCGATCACAACATGTACGTCATTGGCGATAAGCTCTATCAGTCGAATTACCTGAGCGGGTTGCGCATCCTCGATGCGGTGGATCCGGCCAGTGGGGTGCTCGAACTCGTGGGATATTTCGATACGAATCCGGAGTCGGATGCGGCGTCGTTCAGCGGAACATGGAGCAACTACCCGTATTTCCCGAGCGGCAACATCGCAGTGTCCACGTTCAGCCACTTTTTCATGTTGCGTGCCAGCGATGCCATTGCGCCGGAGGTCGTGTCGGTGGAGCGGCCTGTGAATGGAGCGGTCTGGGGCGTGGCGCCCAACCCGGCGCGGGATGTGATCCGCCTGGTGGGGGCCGCGCGCGGTGCCGATGTGGTGCTGATGGATGCCGCCGGGCGGGAAGTGCGCCGGTGGTCGCGGTTGCCGGTTGTGGAAGGCCTGCATTTGGACGTGTCCGACCAGCCGGCGGGCGTGTACTTCATTCGGTTGGAGCAGGAGGGGCAGCCGCTGGGGCAGGCCCGTCAGCTCGTTCTTCAATAGGCGCCGGCGAGCGCTGGTTTGGACGCCCTGCTTCCCGACGTGGAGGCGGGGCGTTCAGCTTTGCGGGGCAGCCACTTCGAGGGCTTCATGGACCAAACGCAGCAGCTCTGTCCGGCTCGGTGCCACGTGCATTTCCGTCCCCACGGCCACCCGGACATCCCGGTGCTCTTCGCTGACGACCAAGGCGATGGCATCCGTACGCTCGGTCATGCCCAAGGCCGCCCGGTGCCGCATGCCCCATTCGGCGGGCAGGTCCGGCCGCTGGGACACGGGCAAGACGGCCCGCACCCCGGTCATGCGCCCGTAGGCGATGAGGAGCGCCCCGTCGTGGAGGGGGCTGTTCTTGAAGAAGATGCTCTCGATGAGGGGAGCGGAAATCTGGGCGTCGATGGGTGTGACGCTGCTGATGTGGGTTTGGAGCGGCGATTTGCGCCCGATGACCACGAGGGCCCCTTCGCCGCGGCCGGCGATGCGGTAAAGGGCGTCCACGATTTCATTCACTTCGGTGCGCCCGGTGTCAGCCCGCGTGGGCAGGATGTTGCGCAGCCAAGCCGGTTGCTGCTTCAGGAATTCCTGGTCGCCGATGAACAGGAGGAAGGACCGCAGTTCTTGCTGGAAAACGATGAGGATGGCGATGACCCCGACGCCGATGAATTGGCCGAGTAAATCACTGAGCAGGTTGAGCCCCAAGGCCGTGATGAGTTGCCAAAACAGGTAAATCGCGAGCAATCCGAGGAAGACAGGGATGGCGGACGTTCCGCGGGTCAGCCGATAGAGCTGGTAGATGATGAACCCGACGAGGGCGTAATCGATGAGCGCGATGAGGACGGAGAGCCAGGGCGTGCTGTGGTTCCAGTCTTCGAGCCCGCTGGCCCAGAGGGAGGCAAGGGGTTCCATCAGGCGGGGCTGAGGTGAGGGGAGAGGGGGCGGTCGCCGCGCAGGAGGGCGTGCAGGGCCACGGTTTCGCGCGCGGCCGCTACGTCGTGCACCCGCAGGAGGTGGGCGCCGCGTTCGAGGGCCCAAGCGTGGAGCGCGGTGGTGCCGTTGAGCGCCTGTGCCGGTTCGATGCCGAGGGGGCGCCAAATCATGGACTTCCTGCTCACGCCCACCAGCACCGGAGCCCCGAGCACGTGCAACCGGTCGAGCGCGGCGAGCAAGGCGTAGTTGTGCTCCGTGGTTTTTCCGAAGCCAAATCCCGGGTCCAGCACGACATCCGCCACCCCCGCTTCCCGCGCGGCGTGCAGCCCTTCGTCCAAGTGGGCGTAGACAGCATCCACCACGTCTTCGTAGGTCGGGTTGTCTTGCATGCTGGCCGGCGTGCCGCGCAAGTGCATCAGGCAATACGGCGCCCCGGCCTCGGCCACCACCGGCCACATCTCGGGGTCGCGCCCGCCGGTGACGTCGTTGATCATGGCGGCGCCGGCGCCGAGTGCGCGCCGGGCGACCTCGGCATGGAACGTGTCGACGCTCAACGCGGCATCGGGCCGCTCGGCGAGGATCCCGTCCAGCACGGGCGCGATGCGCTCCCATTCGGCAGCGGGACCGATGTCCTCGGCACCGGGCTTGGTGGTTTGGCCCCCCAAATCCACCACATCCGCCCCCGTGTCCAGCATCCGAAGCCCGTGCGCCACTGCCGCCACAGCGGTCGCGTGGTGCCCCCCGTCGTAAAACGAATCGGGCGTGCAGTTCAGGATCCCCATGATGCGCGGCCGATTCAACGGCATCAGCCGGCCGTTCAAGTTCAAATGGTAGGGCAGGTGTTTCAAGCGCTTGCTGGCTTCTGTGTATCTTGCCGCAAGTTACGATGACCACACCCGACCCCATCACCGAAGCGCACCCGGAGCGCACCTTGGAAGCGTACAATCGGATTTTGGACCGCTGCCTCCAGCTGTTCCAAGACAAGACCGCGGATTACGGCACCGCTTGGCGCATCCTGCGGCCCTCCTCGCTAACCGACCAGATTTTCATCAAGGCCAGCCGCATCCGGACGCTGCAAGAGAAAGGGCAAGCGCGTGTGAACGAAGGGATTGAGCCGGAATTCATCGGGATCATCAACTACGGCTTGATGGCCCAAGTGCAATGCAGCCTCCCGGAGGATGCACCGCTTGAATTGCCGGTGGATACGGCGGTGTCCGCCTACCGTGCTGCGGCTCAGGCCACGCGCGCCCTCATGCTCGACAAGAACCACGATTACGGGGAAGCTTGGCGTGACATGCGGGTGTCTTCCTTGACCGACCTCATTTTGATGAAGGTGTTGCGCGTGAAGCAAATCGAGGACAACGCCGGCCAAACCCGCGTCTCCGAAGGGGTGGAGGCGAATTACATGGACATGGTCAATTACGCTTTTTTTGCACTCATCTTGTTGGAAGAAGTCGGGGAAGGGGCCTGAATAGCGGACGCGCTGCCGTAAATTCGGGGCATGCGCTGGATCATCTACTCTGCCCGCACGCTGGTGGGCTCCCTGTTCATCGTTTCGGGCCTCATCAAGGCGAACGATGCCCTCGGTTTCATGTACAAGCTCGAGGAATACTTCGAGCCGGGAGCCCTGAATTTGGAGAGCTGGACGGAATTTGCCTTGCCGATCGCCGTCTTTGTGTGCATCGCTGAAATCCTGCTCGGAGTGGCCATCTTGCTCGGCGCCTTGCCGAAATTGACCTCGGCATTGACGGCGGTGATGATGGGTTTCTTCACGTGGCTCACCTGGTACACCGCGAATTGCGATCCGTTGGGAACGAAGATGATCACGGATGCTTCGGGCCAACTGGTCGAAATCGCGAACCAATGCGTCCTCGCCTGCGGATGCTTCGGCAATGCCATCCCGCTGACGGCTTACGAAAGCTTCCTGAAAGACGTGATGCTGAGTGTGCTCTCCATCCCCATCATTTTGGGGGCGTTCACCGGGCGCATCAAGTTGAACGAAGGCAAAGAAGGCCTTTACATGGTCACGGCGAGCTTGGTGCTGATTTTCGGATTCAGCCTTGTCATGCTGGAATGGCTCTTCCCCGTGCTGTTCGCCGCAATCTCCTTCGTGGTGGCGGAAGGCATCAAGCGCCGCACGCAAGGTCCCGGACGCGAGTGGCTCATGGCATTGGGCGTGACGGTGGTGTGCGGGGTGTTCCAGTGGTCGACGTTGGCGCATTTGCCGGCCAAAGATTACCGGCCCTACGCCGTCGGTGAAAGCCTTGTGGAGAACATGAAATCCGCCGAAGAGCTCGGCCTCCAGGCCCCCGTGTACGCCACAGAATACCACTTCCGGAACGTGAACACCGGGGCGGACACGGTGGTGTTGAGCACGGACTGGTTGAAGATTTACAACGCGGATTGGTTCAAGAACACGTACGAGAAGTTGGACCGGGACGGCCGCGAGGTGAAGGTGTCCGACGGTTACGAGCCCCGGATTTTGGACTTCCAGATCATCGACGACCAAGGGTCGGAATGGACCGAGGATTTCATCACCTCAGAAGGGGTGGTGTTGCTGCATGTCAGCCGCGAGCTCGATGCGATGGAGACTTCGGTGCAGCCGGCGATGAATGCTTTGGGCCAAGCCGCGGAATCGGCTGGATGGCAATTCATCGGGTTGACGAATGCCGATGGTGCCGCCCACGCGGACTACCGCACCGCACACGCGGTCCCTTACGATTTCTACACCTGCGACCAAACCGAATTGAAGATCGTGGTGCGTTCCAACCCCGGATTGGTGATGATGAAGTCGGGTGAGATCATCGGCAAGTGGCCGTGGCGGTCGTTGCCTTCGGTGGAGGAGTTGAGCGCCTTGGCGAAGCAGTGAGGCGGGCGGCATGAGCGCGCGCGTGCTGTGGCGGAAGTTGCTCCAAGGCCTCGGGGTGCTATGGGGTGCGTGGACCTTGGTGTTCTTCATCTTCGCGTTCGTTCCGGATCCCGCTCGGCAGATGGCGGGCCAAAACGAACGCCAAGAAGTGGTGGATGCCTTCCGTGCGCGACACGGACTCGACCGTCCCCTCCTCGAGCGGTACGGGCGCTTTTGGACCGAGCTCAGTCCCGTGAAGTGGAGTGATGAGGACGGGGTGCACTGGGCACCGCCGAGCCTGGGGCGCTCCTTCGTTTCCGACCGACCGGTCCTCTCTGCCATCGCCGAATCGCTGCCCGCTACGCTGTTCTTGGCGGTGACCGCAATGGGCCTCGCGCTGTGTGTGGGCATTGCCTTGGGGGCGTGGTTGGCCCCGCGCGCAGGATCGCGCATCGACCGCTGGGCCTTGACGCTGGTGAGTTTGGGGATGAGTGCCCCGTCCTTTGTGATGGCCATCCTCGTCAGCTGGCTCTTCGGTTCGGTGTTGCACCGGTGGACAGGGCTGCCAATGACGGGCGGGCTCATGGAAGTCGATCCGTTTGAAGGCCCGCGTTTTGCTTGGCACCACGCCATTTTGCCGGCGTTGACCTTGGGGGTTCGGCCGGTGAGCGTGGTGACGCAGTTGACGCGCAATGCAGTGCTAGACGTCCTCGGAACCACCTACGTACGGACCGCTCGGAGCAAGGGCATTTCAGCCGCGCGGCTCTTCCTGCGCCATGTGCTGCGCAACGCCTTGAACCCGGTGATAACGGCGGCCAGCGGTTGGTTCGCAAGCATGCTCGCCGGCGCCGTGTTCATTGAATTTGTGTTCGGTTGGCAAGGGATGGGGCTGTTGATGTTCCGGGCCCTGGAGGTCGGAGATTTGCCCGTGGTGATGGGGTGCGTGGCGGTCATCGCCACCGTTTTTGTGGCGGTCAATGCCGTGGTCGATGTGCTCTACGGGTGGTTGGACCCTCGGGTGAGGGCTTAACCCGCCGAGCGCTCGAGGGAGGCGTTGAGCAAGCCGGTCAGCTTGTGAGCCGTGGAGGAAAAGTAGCGCTTGGTCCGGTAGCTTGAGACCCACTGGATGCCGCGAATGGCATTCGTCAGGAACATCTCGTCTGCGCGGAGCAGTTCTTGCGGGCTGAGGTCGTACTCATAGACCTTGTAGCCGTTGGCCACCGCAATCCGGGCCACGGCAGCGCGCATGACCCCACCCGTGGGGCCGCCTGACAGGGTGGAGGTGTAGAGCACGCGGTTGCTGACGAGGAACAGGTTCGAACGGGTGGATTCGATGATGTGGTTGCTTGTGTTTTGGATCAACGCCTCATCGAACGAGCGCGCCCGTGCCCACAAGGCAGACTGCACGTACAAAGTGCTCGACAAGTTCTTGTAGTTGGACAAATGGTCGGGCATTTTCTTCATGTCCGGGTAGATGTCCACCTTCAGCCCTTGGTCGTTCAGCACAAATTCGTTGTCCTGCATGGATTGGCCCTCGCCAACCCAGTACAACCCATCGTCCTCCGGGGTGTAGCGCCCTCCGCCGTTTCGGAAAAAAGTCAGCCGGATGCGGCCGCCCTCGGTGATGCCATTTGCGGCGCACAACTCAAGGAGCCGATCGCGCAACCAATCCAGGGTAAAGTGGGTGGGGATGGCCAGTTGGTAGGCCTTCGCGCTGTCTTGGATCCGGCCGAAGTGCAGGTCCAAATGCTGGGGAATGCCGTGGGCCACGCGGATGGTCTCGAAAAACCCATCGGCGTACAAGAAGGCGCGGTTGCGCACGGGGTGCGGGAAACCGCCTTCGTCCACGATTTCGCCGTTGACCAAGAAGCGTTCCCGGTCCCACGCCTCAAATTGTACGCGGTCAAACATGCGCTTCCCATTGCGGCGTGTACACCAGTTCATCGACCACGGCCAGCAAATCGCCGTTGACCGGCATCAGCAAGCCGCGCACCCCAGCGCCTTCGCCGGCCTCGAGGTCGCGTGGCTTGTCGCCCACCATCCACGACCGCGCCGGGTCGATGCCGTACCGCGCACAGGCCCGCTCGATCATCAAGCTCCCGGGTTTGCGCGACAGGGATTCCCCGAAGTTCGGGTGGTGCGGGCTGTAGTAGATGCCCAGCAGTGGCGTGCCGTTCGCGGCGCAGAGCTCGGTGAGGTGATCGTGGATTTGGCCCACATCTTCGTGGCTGTAAAGCCCCTTAGCGATGCCCCCTTGGTTCGTGATGATGACCAAATCAAATCCCTTCTCCACCAACTTCCGCAACGCCTCCATGACGGTCGGCAACACGTGGAATTCGGACAGGTGCTTGGTGTAATCACCGGGGTCGTGGTTGATTACGCCATCGCGATCGAGGAAAATGGCAGCGCGCATGTTCACAAAACTAACCCCGATGAGGCGGAATCCCTACGCGACGGGGGTGCCATTTGGCACGTGGGCATCCGGACGGAGCAAGACGACATCGCCCGTCTCCGGCACGCCTCCGAGGACCAAGCACTGCGAGCGCATCGATCCCACCTGCAACGGCGGGAAGTTCACCACCGCCACGACTTGGCGGCCGATGAGGTCGGCGGCGGTGTATCGCGCCGTCACTTGGGCGGACGATTTCAACACCCCGATGCGTTCTCCGAAATCGATGTGCAGGACCGTGGCCGGTTTGCGGGCGGCGGGCAAGGGCTCGGCCTGTATGACGGTCCCGATGCGGAGGTCGCAGGCGGAGAAATCGCGGGGGGAGACTTCGGGTTTTGGGCCTTCAAACATGACGCGAAAATACGCTGCCCTCCCTTCGTAACTTCGCTTCATGGAACACGGCGATTGGAAGGCATTTCAACCCTTGGATTACCCGCGTTGGCGGGCCATTGCAGAACGGGGCTTGCGGGGCAAGGCATGGGAGGACATCGAGCGGGAGCGCCCGGATGGTTGGCAACTGCCCGCGCGGGTGGATCCGGATGACCCGCTGGCCGCCCCGCGTGGGTTGCCCGCTCGGGCCATCGCCGGCCCCGAGGCCGGGCAGCCTTGGCAATTGCAGCAAACCCTGGACCACCCTGCAGCCCTCCAGCAGGCCCTGGAGCACGGCGTGCAAGGCCTGCGCATTTCAGAGGCGGCCCAGCAATCGCACGGCATGGCGGCCCTGCTGGACGGCGTGTATTTGGACATGGTCGACGTGCACCTCGACGGTCCGGAGGCGACGGGCTTGTTGCGCGGGCTGGTGGAACACGGCGTGGAGGGTGCGCTTCTTACCGGATCGTGTTCGCGGGATGTGTTGCGAAGCCCGGACGGCGAGGCGTTGGCGCGCCACGTGGAGGCCTGGGGAGCGGCGTTTCCCAAGCTGTTGACGTGGGGATGCGATGCGGCGCCGTGGTTGGACGCGGGGGTGGGACTGGTGGACGCGTTGAGTGCCGTCTTGAGCGGCTGGGACGCTGGGGTTCAAGCGCTCGAAGCGGAAGGCGTGCCGTTGGATGCAACGTTGGCGCATGGCACGGTGCGTTGGGCAGTGGGGTCCGAAGTGCTCATAGAGGCCGCGGCGTTGCGCGCGTTGCGCATGCTTTGGGCCAAATGGTGCAGCCACCACCACACTGCGCACCGTCCCCTCTGGATCGACGCCCGCACGAGCACCCGCGCTTTCGTGCGCCGCCTCCCTGAGGACAACCTGTTGCGCACCACGGCGGCCACCTATGCCGCGGTGATGGGCGGGGCCGATGGCATCGAAACCCTGCCCCACAATCACCGCGAAGGTGCGCCCGACGAGGCTGCCCTGCGGTATGCGCGCAACGTGCAACACCTGATGCGGGAGGAGTCATCCCTGCACCTGACGTGCGACCCGTTCCAGGGCAGCCACGCCGTGGAGTTCCTCACGAACCAAGCTGTGGACAGCGCTTGGAGCCGTTACCTGCAAGATGCAGCACAGGGCGGCTGGGCGAGGTTGTGGGAAAGCGGGGAGTGGGCGAAGCGGGTGGCGTGTGGCCGCCGGGCGGGCCTGCAAGCCCCGTTGTTCTTGCCCCGCGACGTGGAGCGCGGTGCGTCCCCCTTGCCAAACGCCCCCGAGCAAGCCGTTTATTTCGCAGACCACCAACCTTGATCCATGGCCCAGATCCAACCCAAACCGCAGTATCCGGTGGACGCTCCGGCGCAAGCGCATGAACAGTTTGGCCCCGGAGCCCCTCCCTACCTCGGTGGCCCCTACGCCACGATGTACACCTCGAACCCATGGACGGTGCGGCAGTACGCCGGATTCTCCACCGCAGAGGAGAGCAACGCCTTTTATCGGCGCAACCTCGCTGCTGGCCAGAAGGGCCTGAGCGTGGCGTTCGACCTCGCCACGCACCGCGGGTACGACAGCGACCACCCGCGCGTGAGCGGGGACGTCGGCATGGCGGGGGTGGCCATCGACAGCGTGGAGGACATGAAGCGCCTGTTCGAGGGGATTCCGCTCGGAGAGATGTCGGTCAGCATGACGATGAATGGGGCGGTGTTGCCGGTTTTGGCCTTTTACATCGTGGCAGCAGAAGAGCAGGGCGTCGCCCCGGAGCTGCTCAAGGGCACCATCCAGAACGACATCCTCAAGGAGTTCATGGTGCGGAACACGTACATCTATCCGCCCGCGCCTTCGATGCGCATCATCAGCGATATTTTCCGGTTCACGAGTGAGCGGATGCCCAAATTCAACAGCATTTCCATCTCCGGTTACCACATGCAAGAGGCGGGTGCGACGCCCGAGCTGGAGCTGGCCTACACGCTGGCTGATGGCATTGAATATGTGCGAACGGGGATTGCGGCAGGGCTCGGCGTGGATGCCTTTGCACCGCGCCTCAGCTTTTTCTGGGCGAACGGGATGGAGCATTTGAAGGAGGTGGCAAAGATGCGGGCGGCGCGGCTGCTGTGGGCTCGCGCCATGAAGGCTTTCCATCCCCAAAACGACAAATCGCTGTCCCTCCGGACGCACACCCAGACCAGCGGGTGGTCCTTGACTGCCCAAGACCCGTGGAACAACGTGGCCCGCACGGCCATCGAAGCCATGTCTGCGGCCTTCGGCGGCACGCAGTCGCTGCACACGAATTCGCTCGACGAGGCCATTGCGTTGCCGACGGACGCTTCGGCGCGGATTGCCCGCAACACCCAGTTGTTCCTGCAGACCGAGGCCGGCTTCACGTCCACCGTGGACCCGTGGGCCGGTTCCCATGCGGTGGAAGATTTGACGGCCCAAATGGTGGAGGCCGCCACGGAACTCATGGCCGAAGTCGAAGCGCTCGGCGGCATGGCCAAGGCCATCGAGGCCGGAGTGCCCAAACTGCGCATCGAGGAAGCGGCCGCGCGCAAGCAGGCCCGGATCGACCGGGGCACGGACCGCATCATCGGGGTCAACCTGTTTCCGGTGGAGGAAGAGGCGGACCTCGAAGTGTTGGCCATTGATCAAGCCGCGGTGCGCGCGGACCAAATCCAACGGCTCACCGCCCTGCGGGCCGCCCGCAACGCCTCCGAAGTCGACGCAGCCCTCGCGGCCCTGCGCTCCGCCGCCGCCGGGTCGGGCAACTTGCTCGAAGCCAGCGTGGCCGCTGCCCGCGTACGAGCGACCCTGGGCGAAATCAGCTCGGCCCTCGAAGACGTTTTTGGTCGCTTCCGACCGGCCGACCGCAAAGTGAGTGGTATCTTCTCCCGCGAAATGGAAGGAGCTGAAGCATTCCAAGCGACCCGGGCCTTGACCGACACCTTCGCCGATCGGGTCGGCCGACGCCCCCGCATCTTGGTGGCGAAAATGGGCCAAGACGGCCACGACCGCGGGGCCAAAGTGGTGGCGAGTTCCTTCGCCGACTTGGGCTTTGACGTCGACCTCGGGCCGCTGTTCAGCACCCCGGAAGAGGTGGCCCAACAAGCCATCGACAACGACGTGCACGTGGTGGGGATTTCCACCCTTGCAGCGGGCCACAAAACGCTGGTGCCGGCGTTGGTGAACGCCTTGGCGGACATGGGCAGGGGCGACATTTTGGTGGTGGCCGGCGGCGTGATTCCGCCCGGCGATTACGACGCGTTGTATGCAGCGGGCGTGGTGGGGATTTTTGGCCCGGGGACACCGTTGACGGAGTCCGCACGCGACATCCTCGAGGTACTGCTCGGCGCTTACGACTGAGCGGTGATGGCGTCGTTCCAGCCGTCCGGCAGTGCGCCGTGGTGGCCGTTGAGCCAGTCCACTCCGGAGAGCGCTCGCTTGCCCGGCGGCTTCATCGAGGTGAGTTCGTACCACCCGTCGTAGCATTTCACCTCTACGCGCCCAGCGTTCGCGCGCCAAGTCCCCGGCGGCAATTCGTCCGTGGCGGAATGCGGCTTGCCCGTCAGCAGCTTGATGGGCCCATCCGGCCCCGGCGTCCAAGCCGTGGGAAAGGGGTTGAGCCCGCGGATGTGGTCGTGCACCCGGGCCAAATGCGCATGCCAATTCACCCGGCAATCCTCCCGAAACAGTTTAGGCGCTTCCAGCAAGGGCGACTGGGGCATCCGCTCGGATTGTGGTGTGCCCGTAAGCTTGCCCGCGGCCAGGGCATCCAAGGTGGACCCGAGCAACGCCGTTCCCGCCGCCAACAGCCGATCGTGCAACGAACCGGCCGTTTCGTCTGGGCCGATGGCAACGCGCGACGCCTGCAAAATGGCCCCGGTGTCGATGGCGTGTTGCAGGGCGAACGTGGTCACCCCCGTCTCCTTCAGTCCGTACATGATGGCGCGCTGAATGGGAGCAGCACCCCGCAGCTGGGGCAGGAGGGAGGCGTGCAAGTTGATGGTCCCAAAAGAAGGCGCTGACCACACCGATTCCGGCAGCATTCGAAACGCAACGACCACCGCCACATCCGCACCCCAAGCGTGAAATGCTTCCAAGAACTCCGGTGCTTTCAGCCGCTCCGGCTGCAAAAGCGGTAACCCGTTGGCTGCCGCGAGCTCCTTGACGGCCGATGGCTGCAACTTGTGCCCGCGGCCCGCCGGCCGGTCCGGCGCGGTCACGCACCCGACCACCTCATGGGGGCCATCCCACAAGGCTTGGCAACACGTCGCAGCGAATGCAGGCGTGCCGAGGAAGGCAACGCGCAACGGGCGGTTCAGGGGAGTGGTGGGGTAGGCCATGGGTTCAGATGGTTTTTGGGTTCATCCAGTTTTTGCGGCGCAACGTCAGCCAAGAGCCCAGGCCGATGGAGCTGAAGTACACCCACTCGACGCGCCAGATCACCCACACCGGCTGGGGACGCCACACCGTCATCGCCCACGTCACGGCGATGTAGAGCACGACGGCGAAGAATTCGATGCGGAAGGCCGCTGTGGTTGCGCCCGCTCCTTGGATGGTGGCGAGCATGATGGACGTCACGCTGTAGAGGAGCACGGCGCTGAAGATGACCCAGAGGGTCCGAACCAGCGCATCCGTGCCGACGGGGTCGTCGAAGAAGAGCTGCGCAATGGCTCCGGGGTAGGCGATGAATCCGTGGGTCAACAGGACGATGCCGAGGACGTTGAATCCGGTGATGGTTTTCAGGGCGCGGGGCAGTTCCGACTGGCGGCCTTCTCCGATGAGCCCACTGACGTAGGTGCGGGCGGTTTGGCCCATCCCTTGCGCAACCACAAAGGCGAGCATGAACATGTTCCGGGCGATGTGCGACACCTTCAATTCGAGGCCGCCTACGTGTTCTACGAGGAAGAAGAAGCCCGTCCACGTGCCGATGGTGAGCCCCAGCTGGCCCATGAGTGGGTAGGCCAAATTCCACCACGAGCGGATCGCCTCTTTCGCGAGCAACGCCCCGCGCCACGTGAATTCCGGAGCTGCCCGCCGCAAGACCAACGCCGCCACCGCGAGGCCCATCGCTTCGGCAATCAACGAAGCGCGAGCGGCTCCGAGCGCCCCTTGCGAAGCCACCCAGTCGCCCATGCCGCCCACCAACACCGCATCGAGCACGATGTTCGCCACGGCGGTCGTCCCCGAAACGATCAACAACGGCCAAGTTCGTGCCCGCCCCATGAAATAGGCATTGAAGGCCAGGAGCAGGGTGAACACAGGGAACCCCCACGCCCGGATGCTCAAGAACGGTTCGAACACCCCCCGCACGTCGGGGTCGTGCAGCAACGTGCCCAAGGCGCCCGTTCCGTTGAGGGCGTGCATCGCTCCGGCAATCGCCACACCCAGGCCGAGGTGCACGAGCAGGGCCGTGCGGAAGGTGGCCCGAGCCGCCTCCGGTTGCTGCTCGCCGAGCCGGCGGGCGATGATGATTTGGAACGCCGAGGCGCTGCCGATGGCGAGCATGCTGGCGGTCAGGTACACCAATCCCGCGTTGCCGGCGCCGTTGATGGCCGCCTCGCTGACCGCCGACAGGAAGTAATTGTCCGTCAGCACCACAAAGAACTGGACCAACGTGCCGATGGAAATCGGCAAGGCCACGCGGAGCAATTGGCGGGGGGCAAGGGAAAGGTGCGACATCACGCCGCAAAGGTCGGTTGAAAAGCGCCTGAATCAGCCGGCGGCGACGCCCAGCCGTTGGAGGATGCCGGACGCGTTGCGCACGCTGGCCATGGCCCACTCGGCGCGCAGCAACTTCTTCTCATCCTCGCTGATGGCCCAGTGCGCCGCGGGTTGTTCGCGCAGCCGGCGGTTCAGCTCATGCAACACCACGGCAGCCGCCACGCTGATGTTCAAGCTCTCGGCAAAGCCGTGCATGGGAATGGCCACGTGCAGGTCGGCTGCCTCGAGCATGCGGTCGGACACCCCTTCCCATTCGGTGCCCATCACCACGGCTACGGGGCGGTCGATCGGCAGGTCGGTCACGTCGTAGCCGTCGATGTGGGGGGAGGTGACGGCGATTTGGTAACCGGTGCGCCGCAACCGTTCGAGGCACGCGGCCGTGGGATCAGCCGCGGAGCGGTACCGGTGCAGCGTCAGCCAGGCGTTGGTGCCCTTGGACACCCCGCGGTTGGGTACCCACGGGTTCACGTCTTCGATGAGGTGCACATCCTGCAGGCCAAAACCATCCGCGCTGCGCATCACGGCACTCGCATTCCGCGACTGAAAAACGTTTTCCAGCACCACGGTCAAGTGGCGCGTCCTGTGGCTGAGCACCCGCTCAAACCGCTCGGCCCGTTCGTCGCTCAAAAAGGGACGCAACGCCTGGTAACGCGGGTCTTGATCGGCGAGGTCCAACAACGGGGAATCGGAAGCGGTCATGGCAGTGGGGTTCAAAAGAAAAGCCCTGCAGCGGACTGCAGGGCTCTCCAAAAGTCTTCGCTCAGGCGAAATTACATCTTCTCGCTCAACTCCGTTCCGGCCTTGAACTTCACCACCTTCTTTGCAGCGATGGTGATTTCAGCGCCCGTTTGAGGGTTGCGGCCCTTGCGCTCAGCGCGCTCAGAAACAGAGAAAGAACCGAAGCCCACGAGGGACACGCGGTCGCCTGACTTCAATGCGTTTGTAGTGGCGTCGATGAAGGCGTCCAATGCGCGCTTCGAGTCTGCTTTTGAGATGCCTGAGCCTGTGGCGATTGCATCTACCAATTCAGCTTTGTTCATGGTTGTGGATTAAAAAGTTTGAAAAACGAACCGAGCCAAATATATACGTGGAATTTCAAGCGTGGCAAGGGATGCAGGGCGAATCCGGTGGTTTTGTTGAAAAGATGGGGGTGGATGTTAATAACGCCACCTGGTTTGGCTCGAAATCCGCCAAAAATCAGGCCTTTCGGGGCCTCGACCACCAAAGCAGCAGTCCGCACAAACCCGGAATGGCCGCCTGCGGACCCGAAACGCCCACCACTTGCCACTGCCCCAAGGCGATCACGGCCGACAACAAGGCGGGCACCACCGCGAGGATGCCCATGAAATCAGCGTCCACCCGCGGGTCCTGTTCAAAGCGCAGCGCCACCGCCACGGCAGTCAAAGCCGCCACACCACTGAACCACGCCACAAAGCCCGGCTGATTCAACCAATACAACAGCGTGGCCACCCAGGCCCCCAAGGCCAGCAAAAACCAAATCATTCGGCGTGTCATGCGGCAAAGTTAGCGGGTATTTTTGCGGCATGAACACATCCGACCACCGCATTTACAAGCCGGAAATCCGATTCGGTGACATCGATGCTGCAGGCATCGTCAACAACGCCGTTTTCCTGACCTATTTCGAACAGAGCCGGATTGCTTACTTCGCGGGTTTGGTGGGGCGGGACTGGGATTGGCACCACGCCGGCATGGTGGTGGCGCGCCACGAGGTGAATTACCGCCGTCCGATTCCCTTTGGCGCGGATGCCACGATTTACACGTGGACGAAGGCGGTGGGGACGAAGAGTGTCACCTTTGCGTACGAGGTTTGGCTTGCCGCTGAAGGCCAAAACCAACTCAGCGCCGAAGCCGAGACGACCCTCGTCTGCTTCGACCACGCCGCCGGCCACACCATCCCGGTTCCGGACGCCTGGAAAGCCGCCATGGCCGACGAAGGGTTCGCCCGCCCGGATGCCATCATGCCCGCGTCATAACCGCTCGTAAATCACGCGGCACCCGCCGGGTGGCACCTCCCACGTGCTGTCCACGCCCATGGATTCGCCCACATCGAACCCCGGCCGTTCCGCCTCCACGGTGCGGACTCGGTCTGATCGGTTGATGTAAACGGTGACGGACTCGGTGGCGGTGCGGTGCGCCATCCAGTACCACCCGTTCTGCGGAATGGACTGCTCGAGCGGTGCAGCCATCAAGTCCGGGTGCTCCGACCGGAAGCGGGCGAGGCGCTGCACGCGCTGCCACCACGCGTTTTCGTCCGGGGTGCGGCCCGCGGCCGTGAAGGCGTCGCGCGCATCGCCGGGCCACCCGCCGGGGTAGTCCGGGCGCACCAACCCGTCCGGTGCAGCCGGTGCCGCCCACCCGAGCTCGCTTCCCGCGTAAATGCACGGAATGCCCCGTCCCATCATGTTCAGCGCCCAGCCCATCCAGGCGGCGGCGTCGTTCGGCGCGGTGTGCCGCCACCGGTCGAGGTCGTGGTTGTCGAGGAAGGTCACTTGCCGCTCCGGATGCGGGTACAGGAAGTCCTGTGCGAGGACGCCGTACCACCGGCTGAGCCCGGTTTCCCAGCCGGGCGGCTCGCGGAGCCCGTCGCGCAGGGCGAAGTACAATTGGAAGTCGCAGGTCGCGTCGAGGCCGCTTGCCTGCCCGGGCGGGTAAGGACTGCCTTGCACAAGCCGCGCTTGTTCGGCGGCGCTGTAAACCCACGCTTCGCCGAAGAGGAAGGCGTCGGGGAATTCGGCTTGGATGGCAGCGGTGTGGCGGGCCATGAACGCCGGGTCCGGGTAGGTGTACGTGTCGATGCGGAGGGCATCCGCACCGGTGGTCGCGAGGGTCCAGAGGGCCGCTTGGGTGAGGTACCGGGCGAGGTGGGGGTGGGTTTGGTCCAAATCCGGCATCGCCCGAGCAAACCACCCGTCCGTAAACGCCGCGCGCTCCGCCGCCACCGCATGCGGATCGGCCACCGTCGCCCCGCGATAATTCGTGGGCGCATACGTCCCGTGCACCCACGCCGGGTCCACCGGGTCCGTCAAGAGCGGATGGCGCGCGCCCCAGTGGTTCGGCACCCAATCGTGCACCACCCGGATGCCGCGGGCATGCGCTTCCTCCACCAAATCGCGGTAGTCCGTCCAATCGCCGTAACGCGGATCGACGCGGTAGAGGTCGGTGGCCGCGTAGCCGTGGTAGCTCGTGCGCTCCATGTCGTTTTCCACCACCGGCGTCATCCACAGCGCGGTGATGCCGAAGTCCGCGAGGTCGGGGAGCCGGCTGCGCACGCCCGCGAGGTCGCCGCCGTGCCGCCGTTCCGGGTCGGTGCGGTCGGTGCCGCGTTCGGCTAGGCCCGGCACGTCGTCGTTCGCCGGGTCGCCGTTGGCAAACCGATCGGGCATGAGCAGGTACATCGTGTCGTGTGGACGCAGGCCCTTGGGCTCGGATTTTGGCCGGTCACCGTGGTGCTGAAACGCGGTGGACGCTTTTCGGCCGTCGGCCCACGCGAAATGCAAGGTGCAGGGCGCTGCCACCGGTCCCGTCAGCTGGAGGGGGAGGTACAGGTCGCGGCCGGACGGAGCGGCTTCCGGGGCCGAAGCGAGTTGCAGCGGTCCGGTGCAGCGCACGGTGGGCGGTTCCGAGAAAGGTTGGGCAAACCGAACGAGCGCTTCGACCTGCCCCGCCTGCAATCCCGACCACCAACCCGGCGGGTCCACGCGTTCGATTTGGGCACGGGCAGGGGCGAGGAGCAGGAGGAATGCGAGGAGGGGAAGGAGTGTTTTCACCGGATGTTGGTAATAAGTCGGGGGGAGGTGGTGGATGTTTGGCCTTCAGCCCCTTAATTTTGCCGTAAGTGTGCAAAGTACACATCAGTCAAACCAATTTAATTCAGACGCATGAAGAAGTTTTACACGATGCTGGCGCTCTTGGGCACCGCATTCGCTGCTTCCGCTCAGGTCAACGTGACCCTTATGGTGGATATGCAGAACCAAACCGTGGCCGCAGAGGGCGTGCACGTCGCTGGGAGCTTCCAAGGTTGGGACCCCGCAGCCACGATGATGACGGACGCCGACATGGACGGCGTTTACGAGTACACGTTCACGACCGACACGGCCGGGACGTATGAATTCAAGTTCCTCAACGGCAACGCTTGGGGCATGGAGGAAGGCGTGCCCGAGCCCTGCTTGGTGAACGGCAACCGCGCGGTTACGGTGGATCCGGCCGATGGCGATGCCACGTATGCGGTGTGCTACGGTGAGTGCGCTGCGTGCGACCAAATCACGGTCATGTTCCGCGTGGACATGTCCCAGGAGGCGGCGATTTCTCCGGACGGCGTGCACATCGCCGGTGATTTCCAAGGTTGGGATCCTGCGACGACCCAATTGATGGACGACGACGGCGATTTGGTTTACACCTACACCACCACGGTGGACACGACGGGAACCGGCGGCGTCATCGCTTATAAGTACATCAACGGCAACAGCTGGGCTTCGCCACAAGACATCTTGGTCGGCGCGGAGTGCGCAGACGGGTCAGGTAACCGCGTCCTCGAAATCACGGGCAACACCATCATCACGGGAGTGGAAGGCACCGGGGCACCCCACTGCTTCAGCAGCTGCGGTTCCTGCGTCGCCCCGACGCAAGTCACCCTGCGCGTGGACATGAGCACCCAAGCCGTCATTTCTGAGAACGGCGTGTGCGTGGCCGGTAGCTTCCAAGGCTGGACGCCCGGTGCGGACATGTTGAGCGACGACGACGGCGACATGATCTACGAGATCACCTTGCCCGTTGCGCCCGGCACCTACCAGTACAAGTTCATCAACGGAACCGATTGGGGCGGCGGAGGCGCTGGTGATGTGGACAACGAGCTCATCACGGGCGATTGCGCTGCTGCCGGAACGGACAACCGCGAATTGATCGTGGAAGGCGAAAGCGTCGAAGTCCTCTTCTGCTACAACTCGTGCAGCTCAGATTGCGTGGCGAATCCCGATCCTGCCGACATCACCTTCCGCGTGGACATGAGCGGCGAGACCGTTTCGGCGGACGGCGTGTACCTCATGGGCAGCTTCACGGCACCCGCATGGCAGTCGGGCGCGATTGCGATGAGCGATGACAACGCGGACATGGTCTACGAGGCCACGGTGAACATCTCCGGTGCTGCGGACATCTTCTACAAGTACGTCAATGGCATGCCCAATGGCGCGGATGCGCTGGAAGAAAGTGGCATCATGGTGGCCGGCACGGACACGACCACGTTCGAGACGATGGGCTGCGGCGTGCCGAATGGCTTCGGTGAGTACAACCGCCAGCACACCCGCTCGGGTGAGGCTGAAATCCTGGGCTTGGTCTGCTGGAATTCGTGCGCGGATTGCTCGGGCAACATCGATGGCGTGGCGGAGTTGACGGCAGGCCAAATCACCGCCTTCCCCAACCCGTTCAGCGACCAGTTCATCCTCGAACTGAACGCCGTAGCCGACGAGGCCACGGTGCAGTTGCTCGACATGACCGGACGCGTTGTCATCAGCGAGTCCGTCAACGGCGCCACCCGCGCCCGCGTCGAACTGAACACGTCAGCACTGCCTTCTGGCATGTATGCGCTGCAGATGCTTTCCGGTGATCGCCGCACGGTGACCACGGTCGTGAAGCACTGAATCTTCGACATAATTTGGTAAAAGGGAGGCCTGCGGGCCTCCCTTTTCGGTTTTCAACATTTTCAGTCTGAGGTGGTTGAAAACTGGCGTCGGGATGCGGGCGGGTGCGGCCTTTGTCTCGCGGCGGGGACTTATATTTGGCGCGAATGAATGCATTTCATAATTCACTAGAAATGAAGAAACTGTTACTCTCTGCTTTGGTCTTTGGGGTGGTCTCAATGGCTCAGGCACAATTGGTTGGGTACTCAATCGTCGAGGTTGCAAACCACGATACCACGGGGATTGCAGCCCTCGCGGGCATGACGACTTATCGGGTTTACGCGGACATGACCAATCCGGATGACAAGGTGTCGGCGGTGTACGGCGACGAGACGGCTCCGCTCTCCTTGACTTCTTCCGATGGCTTCTTCAATTCGTCTTTCGGGGATGACTTGGCCCAAAGCATCAACGTCCTGTTCTTCGGCACCTTCCCCGAGGTGGAATACGACAGCTGGTTGACCATCGGATACGCGCCGGGCGACCCGGCGTTGGGCAATGTCGGTACGGTGGGCATGGTCCTTCCCTTGGAATCCTTCAACACTGGGGGCGACCTCATTTTGGACGATCCGTTTGGTGGCTCTTGGTTTGTCACCACAGATCCAAACTCCGTTGCAGGGGATGATTTGCAAGTCCTCATTGCCCAGTTGACCACAGCAGGAACGTTCCAAGGCTCGTTCAACATCCAAGTCTTCGTGAACGGTGATCAAGGAAACGAGCAATTGGCGGAGGGTTTGTTGTTCTCAAGCGAAGCCGGTGCCATTTTCGGCTGCATGGATGAAACCGCCGAGAACTACAACCCGGATGCTACCTCACCTGCGCCCTGCACCTACGCTTGCGCGCTGGAATTGAGCGCAGGTACGTTGACGCCCATCTCGTGCCCGGGCTTGTCCGACGGCGAGGTGACCGTTGCACAGACAGGCGGACAGTTGGGCGTGACGTACGGCATTGACGGGGCAGCGCCATCGTTCACGAACCCGAACTTCGATGACCTCGCTGCTGGGGAGCACTTCATTGTCGGAATCGACGGTGCAGGTTGCATCGATACCTTGGAATTCACCGTGGTGACCCCAGAGCCACTTTCCATCACGGCTTCTTTGCAAAGCGCGGTGTCCTGCAACAACGACGAAGACGCCATCATCGGCGGAACGGCGACCGGTGGAACGGGGGCACTCACATTCAGCTTGAATGACAACACCTTCTCCAATCCGACCTCGACGCTGGAGTTTTCTGGCCTGGGTGCAGGGAGCTACGTCATTTACGCACAGGATGAAAACGGTTGTTCAGCAACTTCACCTTCCATTGTGGTAAACAACCCTGCTCCCATCAACGTGTACGTCACGAGTTCTTCCAATGCGTCTTGCTCGGACTCAGAAGACGGAAGCATCATCGTAACCACTGTAGGCGGAACGCCCGGATCAACGGGATTCCAGTACAGCGTGGACCAAGTGAACTACACCACAGGAACGAACCCGAACGGTTCTGTATTGAATGTGGGCGCAGGTACGTACACCGTCTACGTCTCGGATGTAAACAGTTGCTCAGGACAAACCGCCAACCCTGTCACCATTGGCGCTCCGATGGCCTTGGCGCTGTCGTTGTCAACGGATGGTATTTCGTGCACGGGTGCAGCGGATGGCGCTGTCTCCATGGCTGCATCAGGAGGTTCCGGCAGCTACGTGTTCACCTTCAACGGGGAAGACGCTGCAGGTGCTACCTTCTTCGGTGATCTGGACGCGGGCAGTTATGAAGTAACGGTGACAGATGCGAACGATTGCATGACTGCGGAGACCGTTGACCTCGTCGAACCGGAAGCCGTTGTGGCTTCAGCCACCGCTACAGACATTTCTTGCAACGGTGCTGCGGATGGATTTGTCTCCGGCAGTGCGACCGGTGGAACCGGCAACTACACCTTTAGCATTGATGGCGTTTCCTACGTCGCCGGTGGCACGTTCAGCGTCGATGCTGCGGGT
>CBFHPD010000052.1:0-4710 GCA_965657495.1 uncultured Flavobacteriales bacterium | reverse complement strand
CAAGGCCTTCACCCGGCGCGAGAACCAGCGGTAAATCAATCGCCCGACGACCACGCCGCCGAGGAGCCACGCGAGGGCCACTCCCCACTCGCGCAGCGGGTTGCCCAGGAAAATGGTGTCCAAAAATTCCATGCGACGAAGTTCGCAAGAATACCTTTGCAGCATGCGAAACGATGTAGTTTTTGGTGCGGACCTCCGGGTCGGCGTGCTCGGGGGCGGCCAGCTGGGCCGGATGATGATCCAAGCGGCAGCGGACTGGGACGTCCGGGTAGAGGTGATGGACCCCTCGGCCGATGCGCCGTGCCGGCATTTGACGCACCGGTTCGTTCAGGGCGACTTGCAGGACGCCGACGCCGTGTTCGCCTTCGGGCGGGAGTGCGACGTGGTGACCATCGAAATCGAGCACGTGAGCGTGGCGGGCTTGCGGCGGCTCGAGGAGGCGGGCGTAACGGTCTACCCGGCAGCTGACGACCTGGCCATCATCCAGGACAAGGGCCTGCAGAAGCAGTTTTTCGCCGAGCACGGCATTCCGTCGGCGCCGTTTACGCTTGCAGACGGGCAGCCTTCCGACGGTTTTCCGATTGTCCAAAAACTGCGGCGCGGCGGCTACGACGGCAAAGGCGTGACCATCCTCCGCTCCCCCTCCGACACCGGCTTCGACGCCCCGTGTGTGCTCGAACAGCCCGTCGACATCGCCAAGGAACTGAGCGTCATCGTGGCCCGCAACCCATCCGGCTCCACGTCCACCTTTCCCGTGGTCGAGGCCGTGTTCGACCCCGTGGCGAACCTCGTAGATTACCTCATCGCCCCGGCTGACATCGCGCCCGACGTGGCCGAGCGCGCCGAAGCCCTCGCCCTCCAGGTCGTGGACGCCATGGACTTCACCGGCCTCATGGCGGTCGAACTCTTCCTCGATCAGGCGGGTGAACTGTGGGTCAACGAACTCGCCCCGCGCACCCACAACAGCGGCCACCACACCATCGAAGCGAACGCCACTTCGCAATTCCAACAGCACCTCCGGGCCATCCTCGACATGCCCCTCGGCGATCCCTCGGCCCGCTCCGCCGGCGCCATGCTGAACCTCGTCGGCGCCCCGGACGCCCACGGCACCCCGATCTACACCGGCCTCGCCACGGCCCTCGGCCAACCCGGCGTGTACGCCCACATTTACGGCAAGGCCGCCGTCAAGCCGTTTCGCAAGATGGGCCACATCACCGTGACGGCCCTCACCACCGCCGAAGTGCGCGAGCGGGTCATGGCCTTGCGGGAAGTGTTGCGGGTGGACGGAACGAAGGGATAAGCAGGTACATTTGGCCGTGAGCAATTCCATCCTTCACCTCGCGGTGGTCTGCGGCGGATATTCCGCAGAAGCACCGGTTTCGCGCAAGTCGGCCGCGAACGTCATGGACTCCCTCGACCGCGCGCGGTACGCCCCCACCCTCGTGCACATCGACCCGGACGGTTGGTGGGCGAAGGTGAACGGAACGCGAACGACCGTAAACCGGGAGGATTTTTCGGTCCCGGGGCTCGCACCGTTTGACGGGGTGGTTGTGATGATCCACGGAACCCCGGGCGAGGACGGCCGGCTCCAGGCTTATTTCGACCTCATCGGCATGCCGTATTCCACCGGCGGCGCCCGGAGCACTGCCCTCACCTTCCACAAGGGCTGGACCACGGGCCTGCTGCGGTCGAAGGGGCTGCCTGTGGCGAGCTCGAAGGAAGTGGCGAAAGGGACGCGGGTAGCCGATTTGGACCCCGAGGAATGGCTCGCCGGCATCGGCCTGCCCTGCTTCGTGAAGCCCAATGAGGCGGGATCGAGCATCGGCGTCCACCGGGTGGAAACGGTGGAGGAGTTCTTGCCCGCGGTGGAGGCCGCCCTCGCCGCCGAAGATTCGTCCGTGTTGGTGGAGGGCTACCTCAAAGGCCGGGAGTTCACCGTGGCCGTCATTCCGGGCGAGGACGGCGGGCTGCAGCCGATGCCCGTCACCGAAATCATTTCGCACAACGCCTTTTTCGATTACGACGCCAAATACAACGGGCAATCCGATGAGATCACACCGGCCGACATCCCGAACGATGACGCGGTGCGGATGCAGCATTTGGCGGTGGAAGTCTACCGCGCCCTGGACTGCCGCGGGCTCGCGCGGGTGGACATGATCTTGATGGACGGCATTCCGCGCGTCATCGAGGTGAATGCCGTTCCGGGATTCACGTCGGCGAGCATTGTGCCGCAGCAGGCCGCGGCCATCGGGTTGTCGAAGACGGAATTGTTGACGCGGGTGATTGAGGCGACGATCGGATCGGATTTGGCCTGAGAAACGCGCCCAAAAGAAGAAGGGCTGCCCCGTTGGACAGCCCTCCCCAGTTGAATGAAAACAAGTAAACTGTTATAGAAGCCGAAGCTTCAAGATCGTTAACGGGAAGGGCTGAGGGAAGGTTACATTCGTGCGAAAAAAAGTTCAGCGTACACGATCCGGGTTGTCGGCGATGAAGGCCTTCCATCCGCTGTGGCCGGTCTGCATCCGGGGCGTCGCCAGCTGAAATCCGTGGCACAGCGCCACCGCTACGCCGTCCGTGGCGTCGAGTTCCTTCGGCATGGATTCGGCCGGGATGCTCAACGTGCGGGCGACCATGGCGGCGACTTGTTCCTTCGATGCGGCGCCCGAGCCGGTGATGCTCTGTTTCACACGGCGCGGCGCGTATTCGGCGATGGGTACTTCGCGGGCGAGAGCGGCGGCTAAGGCGACGCCTTGGGCGCGGCCGAGCTTGAGCATGGACTGGACGTTTTTGCCGAAGAAGGGCGCTTCGACAGCGAGGTGGTCAGGGTGGTGCGTGTCGATGAGCTGGGCGACGCGGTCGTAAATGCGCTTGAGCTTGACCGCGTGGTCCTTGTACTTGGCGAGGTGCAGGCAGCCCATTTCGAGGAGCTCTTGCCGCTTGCCGACCACGCGGATGACGCCGTACCCCATGATGGTGGTGCCCGGGTCGATGCCGAGGATGATTTGCTCTTTGACGGGGGGCGTGCGTGCGGCCATGCGGGGACTAAGGTACATTTGAAGCATGAAGAAGTGGCGGTTGGCACCGGTCTTGATTTCCCTCGGCGCGCTGGCGTGGGTGGGCTGGGAGCTCGCGCGCCAGGGGGCTTGGCGGGGGCCGTGGCCGCCGGTGGATGGGCGGGTGATGTGGGCCGTGGCGCTGCTCATGCCGTTGAATTGGGGGATGGAAGTGGCCAAATGGCGGTTCCTCCAACCGGGGCTGGCCTGGGGCCGTGCGACCCGCGAGGTGCTCATCGGCGCGATGGCCGCCTTCCTGACGCCCAACCGATTGGGCGACGTGGCCGGGCGGGTGGCCGCGGCCCCGGCCGAGCGGCAGGAACAGGCGGGCCGCGCCTTTGCCACCTCGGCGGGGGCGCAATGGCTCGTAACGGTCGGCATGGGGGCCGTCGCCCTCGGGAGGTGGTGGGCTTGGGCGCTGCCGCCCTTGGGGCTCTTGGCCTTTTTCCGCTGGAGCCCGCAGCTGCCGGACGCGTGGCGCAAGCGGCTGGGTTGGTTGCGGGCGGAGGCCATCCCGGTGCGGCATCGGGCCGGCGCTTTGGGCTTGAGCGTGGGGCGCTATGCGGTTTTTTCGACGCAGTTTTGGCTCGCGTTCCAGGCGGTGGGCGTGGCGACGCAGTGGAACGACATTCCCTTGATTTTCCTGGGAAACGCCTTGGTGCCGAGCGCCGCGCTGGGGGAGTTGGGGGTGCGCGAGGCCGTGACGCTGGCGGTCCTGCAACCGGAGGCGGGGGCGGCCGCTGCGCTGGCCGCTTTTGCGGTTTGGGGGGTGAACCTGGTGGTGCCCGCCGTGGTGGGGGCGTTGCTGAATGCGCGGCGGCGGTGATGGGAGCGGCAGTGATCTGGGCGGCGGCGAGCATGGTGTGGTTGGCGGCGTACGGGCGACAGGTGCGCCGGTGGGCGCGGGGGCTCGAGGGGCCGGAGACGCCGTTGGCACCGGAGGTGGAGGGGCTGACCGTGGTGGTGCCGTGTCGGAATGAGGAGGGGCGTTTGGGTGCGCTGTTGGGGGATTTGGCCGGGATGGCGGACCAAATCCTGGTGATCGACGACCACAGCACCGACGGGACCGCCGAGCTCGCCCGCCGCCAAGGCGCGCGCGTCCTCCCCAACGCGGGCCACGGCAAAAAAGCCGCGCTGCGCACCGGATTCCAAGCCGCCACCACCCCCTGGGTGGCCACGCTCGACGGCGACGTCCGGGTCGGCCCCGACTGGGCCCGTGCCCTCCTCGGCGCCGCCCGCCCGGAAGCCGACGCCGTCATCGGTCCGGTCCGGCTCCACCGGCCCGAGCCCACCGCCCTCGACCGCATCCAAGCCTTCGAATACGGCGCGATGATGGCCTGGGCCCTCACGACCGCGGCATTCGGCCAGGCCGAAAACGCCAGCGGCGCGAACCTCCTCTGGCGCCGCGACACCTGGCTGGCACTGGACCTCGAGTCCGACGAACCCTCCGGCGACGACGCCTTCGCCCTGGCCGAGATGTTGCGCATCGGCGCGGTTCCACGGAAGGTCTACAAGCAACGCGGCCGGTTCACGCGACTGGCGTACCTGGCCAAGGCTTACCAGGTGCTCGTCGCCGACGACGTCCGCGCACAGAATCGCATCAAGAGTCTCCTGCGATCGCGCGGTGTCCAGGTCTCCGGATCGGCGGTCTACACGA
>CBFHPD010000051.1:0-20716 GCA_965657495.1 uncultured Flavobacteriales bacterium | reverse complement strand
GAGGCGTCGCCAGCTTCACCGGCCACGTTGACCACGTTGTACGTGATGCCCACCACTTCTTCTTTCTTGTGCGCGGGATCGAACGGCATGTGGTCCTCGAACCACTGCGCGTTGTTCATGAGCATGGCCATGCGCGAGCTCGCGTCGAAGTCCTTGATTTGGACGATGGTCTCGTAGCTACCCGTGTAGCCGAGTGGGTCGTTGTACACTTCGATGAAGCCGTTGATGTAGTCCACATCGCCTTCGGTGTCCTGCACCCAGTTGATGTTGTAGAGCTGCCACTTCTCGAGGTCGCCAGTTTCGTAGTAGCTGATGAGGTGGCCGAGGGCAACCGCCTGCTTCTCGTTCTCTGCGTATTGCTGGGCTTCGCGGAGCCAGTGGGTGACCTCGGTGAGGGCTTCGCCGTAGAGGCCGCCGACGCGGTAGGTTTGCTCTTCGATTTGGCCTGCTTCATTCTTAACCAAACGCGAGTTCAAACTGTACTCCACAGGCGTCCGATCATTCGGGTCGGCAATCGACGCATAGTACGCCTCCGCCTCAGCTGTCGTCACGTCCGGGCCGTAGAAATTGATGGCCGAACCTTCGACGAGGCCCTTCGACAGGTCCTGCTCCACCTTCTTCGGATCCACCGACGGATCGAAGATGACGGCGAGTAACTCGCCAGAAACTTCCTGGCCCGTGGCGCTCAACCACTCCGTGAAAACCGCTTGGCTGAAGCCCGGGGTGAACTTCATGTTGCTGTAGTGGTGGTGGATGCCGTTGGAGAACCAAAACCGCTTCAAATAGGTCGTGAACGCCTCGAAATCGGCCGTCGTGCGGTCGCCTTCGTAACCGGTGTAGATGCCTTCAAAGAGGTCGCGCAAGGCGAGGTTGTGGCGGTAGTTTTGGTCGTACATCACGTCCCGGCCGCTCAACCCCGCTTGGTTCAGGCAGTAAACGAGGGCCTGCTGGCGCGGGCTCAATTGCTCCCAACCGGGCACTTGGTAGCGGATGATTTTCAGGTCAGCGAACTGTTCGGCTTGCCAAACAAATTCATCGGCAACCGCCGCTTCAGCAGCATCGGGGGTGGAGGGCGCGCTCGGCGCGGAACATCCGGCGGCAAAAACCGCACCGGCTACCACGAGGGATAAGGGGAACTTAGACATATGGAAAGGTTGAAATCGCGGGCAATTTAGCCACGACCGGCCAATTTCCGGCTGTGGCCGGTCGTGGTTGCTATCTTTGGGGCCGAGCACCAACCCCGCCGCCTTGCGCAAACTGACCCTGCTTTTGCTGCGGGCGTTCCTCGCCCCGTTTGCTGTCACCTTGCCGGTGGCCTTGTTCATCTTGGACATGCAGTTCTTATGGGTGTATGCCGACGACCTCATCGGCAAGGGGCTCGAGCCGTGGATCATCGGGAAGTTGATGGTGTATGCGTCGGCGCGTTTGGTGAACATGGCGCTGCCGCTCGCCATCCTCGTGGCGTCCATCATGGCCATGGGGTCGCTTGCCGAACGGAATGAACTCACGGCGATGAAGGGCGCCGGGATGTCGCTGTGGCGCATCATGCGGCCGTTGATGTGGACCATGGTCATTGTGGCGGTGGGCGCGTTTGCGTTCTCGAATTCGGTTTGGCCCGCCGCTAACCTGAAATTCAGGGCCCTCCTCTTCTCGGTCACGAAGAAGAAACCGACGCTCAACCTGCAACCCGGGCTCTTCTACACCGGCATCGAAGGCTTCGCCATCCGCGTGGACGAAAAAGACGACGACGGCACGTTGCACGACATCCTCATCCACGACAACCGCGAGGCAAGCCTCGGCGCCACCCGCATCATCCGGGCCCAACGCGGGCGCATGGACCAAGAGGGCGACTTCCTGATGCTGCGGCTCGAAGAGGGCTACAGCTACGAGGAGGACCTCGAACAGGCCAAACGGCGGCAAGAGCGCATGCACCCGTTCATTGCCTCCGCGTTCACGCGCCAAACCCTGGCCATCGACCTCGCCTCCCTCGACTTCAACCAAGTCGACGAAGGGCTGTTCCAAAAAGTGCACGAGATGATGACCATTCGGCAGCTCGAGCACGCGATGGACTCGCTCGAGCAGGTGGGGTTGAGCCGGCGCGCGGACGTGGCGCGCTATGGGGAGCGGAACGTACTGCTCATCCGGGACACGCTGCGACTCGACTCGGGGCGGGTGGTGCCGGCGGTGGCGGCGGAAGGGCCGGGCATCGCATTGGGCGGATTGGCGCCTTCGCAGCGGCGGTTAGCCTTTGACGCCGCGCGTGAGCTGACGCGCAATGCCAAGCAAGGCGTGGAAAACGCCCTCGACGATGCGGCTTCCAAGGTGCGGCTGCGCAACCGGCACGCCATCGAATGGCACCGCAAGTTCTTCCTCGCGTCGAGCTGCATCCTCCTGTTCTTCATCGGGGCGCCGCTTGGGGCCATCATCCGCAAAGGCGGCCTTGGGATGCCGACGGTGGTGGCCATCGCCATTTTCCTTGCGTACTACATTGTGTCCATCGTGGGGGAACAGATGATCAAATCGGGGACGCTCGGGCCGGTGGCCGGCATGTGGCTGTCCACGGCGGTAACGCTGCCGATCGCTTCGTGGTTGACGTGGCGGGCCATGCGGGATGCGCACGTGCGGCGGTGGACCTTCCGCCGGCCGTTGAAACGGACCCAACCCACCGCGCCATGAGCCTGCGCATCCTCCAGCTCTGCCACAAGCCGCCCCGCCCCGCCAAGGACGGTGGCTGCCGGGCCATGGATGCTGTGACCCGCGGGCTCCTCGCAGCAGGACACCGGGTCCGCGTGCTCTCTGCGTGCACCGACAAGCACCCCTACATCGCCCCCGACCCCACGTACCAAGCGGCCACCCGGTTCGAAGCCGTGCACATCGACACACGCGTCCACGCGCGCGGGGCGCTGGCCCACCTCCTCAGCGGCGAGAGCTACAACGTGGCGCGGTTCCACGCCCCGGAATTGGAAAACCGGCTGCGCGAAATCCTCCAGCGCGAAGTGTTCGACCTCGTCTTGCTCGAAAGCCTGTTCACCGTGCCTTACCTGCCGCTCTTGCGCAAGTATGTGGACGGCCCGGTCGTGCTGCGCGCCCACAACGTGGAGCACCGGATTTGGGAAGGCTTGGCAGCTGACACGGACCAAATCACGCGCCGCCTCTACCTGAAAATCCTGACCGACCAGCTCGCCCGCTACGAAGTGGCGGCCTTGAACGACATCGACGCCATCGTGGCGATCTCGCAGGAGGACGCCGATATCTTCGCGGAGCTGGGGTGCGCGCGCCCCATCCACGTCACGCCATTTGGGTTCGACGCCCGCGACATCCCCGCCCCCGATCGCCGGCCTCCCGACCACGTCTTCCACTTCGGAGCGATGGACTGGACCCCAAACCGCGAGGGCGTGCGGTGGCTGCAAGAGCAGGTCTGGCCGCTGGTGCGGGCAGCGCGCCACGGCACCGAACTCGTGTTGGCGGGCCGGGATTTTCCGGCGGATTGGCCGCTGGGGGATGGCGTGCGGGTTTTGGGCGAAGTGGAAGACGCGTGGTCCATGCTGAACCGCAACGGCATCATGGCCATCCCCTTGCTCGCGGGCAGCGGGGTGCGCATCAAGGCCATCGAGGGGCTCGCCACCGGACGCCCCATTGTGTCCACCGCCCTCGGCATGCAAGGCCTCGGGATGGAACCGGGGATGCATTACCGCCAAGCCGACACGCCGGACGCGTTTGCCGGAGCGCTCATCAAGCTGCTCGACCACCCGCGTTCGGCCTTGGAAATGGGGACGCGCGGGCGGATTGCGGCCGAGGCGCAATTCGAAAACGGGCACCTCATCGCCGGGATGCTCGCCTTCCTTGAAACGCTCGTGCCGTGAAGGTGGCGGTGCTGACGTCGCGGTGGCCGTGGCCGCTTGAAAAGGGCGACAAGCTGCGGCTGTACCACCAGTTGCGCAGCCTGAGCCCGGACGTGGAGTTGCACCTCATTTCGCTGGTCGGCGAAGAGCCGTCGGCGGAGGCGCGGGCGGCGCTGCAACCGTGGGTGGCGAGCATGACGGCGGTGAAGTTGTCGCGGTGGCGGCGGTGGGCGCGGCTCGCTTGGGCGCCGTTGAGTTCCCGGCCGTTCCAGGTGCACTGGTTTTACCAGCGGAAGGCGCATCGGCGGGTGCTGCAGGTTTTGGGCCAAATCCAGCCCGACCACCTCTATGTGCAGCTCATCCGCACATCCGAGTACGTGAAGGAACTGCACGACATCCCGCGCACGCTCGACTACATGGACGCCCTGAGTGCCGGCATGGAGCGGCGAGCGGCCAAACACGCCGGCCCGCTGCGGTGGCTCTTCGCCCTCGAAGCCCGGCGCCTCAAGCGCTACGAAGCTACGGTGTTCGACTACTTCGACGCCCACACCATCATCACGGCGGCCGACCGGCGCGCCATCGGGCACCCGGACCGGGCGCGCATCGCCATCGTACCCAACGGCGTCGACACCGATTACTTCCAGCCGGCCCCGGCTCCGCCCGAACCGCCCATCCGGGTGAGCTTCATCGGCAACATGGCCTACCCGCCCAACGTGGACGCTGCCCAGCGCCTCGTCCGGGAGATCGCACCGGCCGTTACCACCCCCATCGCCATCACCATTGCCGGCGCCACCCCTACCCCGGCGGTCCGTGCGCTGGCTTCTGACCGCGTCGAAGTAACCGGCTGGGTGGATGACATCCGCACCGCCTACGCCGGCTCCCACGTCTTCGTCGCCCCCATCGTGCTCGGATCCGGGCAGCAGAACAAGATCCTCGAAGCCATGGCGTGTGGCCTGCCGTGCATCATCTCTCCCCAGGTGCACGCGGGGTTGGGGCCGCAGCTGCGGGTGGCCGAAGGGCCGCTCGACGAAGCCGGGGTGGTGGATGCCGAGGCCGTGCTCGCGCGGACGGCGGAGGAGGCGGCCCTGCGGTTGGATGAATTGGCGCGCGGGGAGCGGTTGCGCCAGGTTTTGGCCCACAATGCACGGCGCTTTGTCGAAGAACACGCATCCTGGTCAGGCGAAACCAAAGAACTGCTCGCTACATTCGCAGAAGTGCCGGTCCCCAACCTCCGGCACCTTTGACACATCATGAGCAACCATTCTGACATCAGCATGATCGCTGGCATCCCCACGCTGAATGTGGGGGATTTCCTTTCTGGTGACGCCGCCGCGCGCGACCGGTTCATTGCCCAACTCGGCGCCGCCTACGAAGGCATCGGCTTTGCCGCCATCCACGGCCACGGCATCCCCGACAAGTTAATCGACATCCTCTATAGCCAATCCAAGGCATTTTTTGGCCTGCCCACAGAGACGAAGCAGAAATACATGCGACCAGAGGCGAACAACCAGCGCGGTTACGTGGCCTTCGGAACAGAGCATGCAAAAGATTCCGCTGCTGCCGATTTGAAGGAGTTCTGGCAAGTCGGCCAGCCGAATCCACCGGCCGACTCGAACCCGGCGGAATTCGCGCCCAACTCCGAAGTGGCGGAACTCCCGGAATTCGGCCCCATCGCCCAAGAGGCCTTTGAAGCGCTTGAGGAACTCGGGCTGGTGATGTTGCGGGCGATTGCGCTGCATTTGGAATTGCCGGAAGGCTACTTCGATGCCTGGGTACCCGGCGGCACGAGCATCCTGCGGGCCATCCACTACCCCCCGATCACGCAGGAGCCGGAGAGCTCGGTGCGTTCGGGCCAACACGAGGACATCAACCTCATCACCTTGCTCGTGGGCGCTTCGGCAGCGGGCTTGCAAGTGCTGCGCCACGACGGGGAATGGATTCCCGTGACGGCTTTGCCCGAACACATCGTGGTGAACGTGGGTGACATGCTGCAGCGCCTGACAAACCACCGGCTGAAGTCCACCACCCACCGAGTGGTCAACCCCCCGCGCGAGGAATGGGCTTCGCCGCGGTTCAGCATGCCGTTCTTCTGCCACCCGCGGCCCGAAATGCGGCTCGATGCCCTGCCGCACTGTGTTCCCGCGGGCGAAGCACCAAAGGAAGGCCCCATCACCGCGGGCGAATACCTGCACCAGCGGCTGCTCGAAATCGGGCTCGCCAAGTCCTGATCGGTAACCCGTGACGTGGGTCACGGTTAGCCCGTCAAGCGCGGCTTAACCTTGCAGCGTAATTCAACGCATACCGACCGACATGGAATCTTTGGAACTGATTGGAATTTTGGGATACGCTGCTGCGGTGGTGGTCGGGTTGGTGTTGGGGTTGATCGGCGGAGGCGGCAGCATTTTGACGGTGCCGGTGTTGGTCTACTTGTTGAAGGTGGATGCCGAAATGGCCACTGCGTACAGCTTGTTCGTAGTGGGGATCTCTGCGGCGTTTGGTGCCGTTCAGAATTACCGAAACGGATTGGTGGACATGAAGACGGGCATCGTGTTCGCCTTGCCATCGCTTGCGGCGGTCTATGCCACCCGCCGTTGGATGATTCCCGCCATCCCCGACAGCTTTGAAATCCTCGGGCTCGGGTTGACGAAGAACCTGCTCATCATGGGGCTCTTTGCGTTGTTGATGATCGCGGCTTCGATTTCGATGATCCGCGGGCGGAAGGAGTCGACGGAGGAAGCAGGTGAGGCCAAATGGTGGCTCGTGCCGTTCGAAGGCGCCCTGGTCGGTGTGTTGACGGGCATGGTGGGTGCCGGAGGCGGATTCCTCATCATTCCGGCCTTGGTGGTCCTGGTGCGCATGCCCATGAAAACCGCCGTGGGGACTTCGCTGATGATCATCGCCTTCAAATCCCTCATTGGTTTCATCGGCGATTTGGGCACGGACAAGGTGATGGACTGGACCTTGCTCGGCTTGTTCACGGCCTTGACCGTGGCGGGCATCCTCATCGGGATGCAATTGGCCAAACGCGTGGACGGAAAAGCACTCAAGAAGGGATTTGGTTACTTCGTCCTGGTCATGGGAACCTTCATCCTCTTGAAGGAAATCATGTGAGCAGGTGACAGCGCTCACTCCGGGAGGCCGAAAGGCTTTCGAACTTTGAAAGAAACAACAAAAAAACAATACATCATGCACATTGAGCAGATTTACACGGGATGTCTGGCGCAAGGCGCTTACTACATCGAAAGCAATGGCGAAGCTGCAATCGTAGACCCGTTGCGGGAAACGAAGGATTACATCGAGAAGGCGGAGAGCCGAGGCGCAAAAATCAAGTACATCTTGGAGACGCACTTCCACGCGGATTTCGTGTCCGGCCACCTCGATCTCGCCCACAAAACGGGTGCGCAAATCGTGTACGGCCCGATGGCCGAGCCGGAGTTTGACATCATCCAAGCCACCGACGGCCAGGAGCTCAAGCTCGGCAACATCACGTTGAAGGTGTTGCACACGCCGGGCCACACGATGGAATCTTCTTGCTTCCTGCTGATCGACGAGGAAGGCAAGCAGCATTCGGTCTTCACCGGGGACACGTTGTTCATCGGTGATGTGGGGCGCCCTGATTTGGCCCAAAAAGCAGCGCACATGACGCAAGAGCAACTCGCTGCCACGCTCTACCACAGCCTCCGGGACAAGGTCATGACCCTGCCGCACGAAACCATCGTGTACCCGGGCCACGGCGCCGGATCTGCCTGCGGCAAGCACATGAGCTCACAAACGTGGGACACCATCGGCAACCAAATCGCGACCAACTACGCGTTGCGCGCGGACATGTCCGAAGAGGAGTTCGTCAAAGAAGTCACCGACGGCTTGTTGCCTCCGCCCCAGTATTTCCCGAAAAACGCGGCAATGAACAAGAAGGACATCGTGAGCATCGACAACGTGCTCGAACGCGGCACGGTCGCCTTGGATCCGGATACGTTCGAAGCCATGGCGAACCACGAAGGAGCGATGGTCCTCGACACGCGTCCGGAAGCTGATTTCGTGGCGGGCCACGTGCCGAATTCCATCTTCATCGGCATCGACGGCAGTTTCGCTCCTTGGGTGGGCGCGCTGGTGGCCGACCTCAATCAGCCGCTCGTGCTCATCACGCCGGAAGGCCGCGAGGAGGAAGTGGTGACGCGTTTGTCGCGGGTGGGCTATGACAACACGTTGGGCTACCTCGAAGGCGGATTGGCCGCATGGAAAGCAGCAACTAAAGACGTGGGCACCATCGAACAAGTGACTGCTCAGCAAGTGGCGGACCAGTTTGAAGGCCGTTCTTGGGAACTGCTCGACGTCCGAAAGCCGGGTGAATTCGAAGCGGAGCACATCGACGGTGCGAGCAGCTTGCCGTTGGATTACGTGAACGAGAAGATGGACGCCATCGACCCCAACACGACCTACTATGCGCACTGCGCTGGCGGCTACCGTTCCGTGATCTTCAACTCCATTTTGAAGGCGCGCGGCTTCCACAACGTGGTGGACATCGCTGGCGGTTTCAAGGCGTTCGAAGGCACGAGCCTGCCTAAAACGGATTATGTTTGTCCTTCAACCTTGAAGTGAATCAATCTTGGAAACATTGACTGCTCCTTGGCCTTGGTATGTGACAGGTCCGATCATCGCGACCACCATGGCCCTGCTCTTGTTTGCTGGAAAGCGCTTCGGCGTCTCAAGCAACTTCCAAACCCTTTGCACCATCGGTGGTGCGCGGCGCCTCTCGGACTACTTCAACTTCGATTGGCGTGAACGAAAATGGAACCTGGCATTCGTGCTGGGTTCCGTTTTGGGTGGGGCGTTAAGTGGCTTTGTGCTGCGCCCGGATGTGCAGGTGGACTTGGCCGAATCGACCGTGGAGAAAATGAAGGCCTGGGGGATTGCCTCGCCTGGGGAAGGCTTGGTGCCAACGGAATTGTACGGTCCTGAAGTGTGGACAAACCCGTGGAGCATCTTCGTGCTGCTGCTCGGGGGCTTCCTTGTGGGCTTCGGTACCCGCTACGCGGACGGTTGCACCTCGGGCCATGCGATTTCCGGACTCTGCAGCTTGCAGGTGCCTTCGCTCATCGCCGTGGTGGGCTTCTTTGCGGGGGGCTTGTTGGCCACTCAATTCATTCTTCCTTACCTCTTTTGATATGTGGCGATTCTTACTCATCGGCATGGTGTTTGGTTTGGCCTTGACACAAGGCGAAGTGGTCAGCTGGTACCGCATCACGGAGATGTTCCAATTCGACAGCTTCCACATGTACGGCGTGATCGGGTCAGCGGTCGTCTTGGGTGCCATTTTCTTGCGCATCGCTCAAGTGCGGAACTGGCACTCGGCAGCGGGGAGGCCGTTTGACGTGTTCCGCTACGAGGGCAACTGGCTTCGGTACTTGGTGGGAGGCTCAATCTTTGGAATGGGATGGGCCATCACTGGGGCGTGCCCAGGACCGATGTTCATTTTGGCGGGCGCCGGTGTTTGGCCGGTGGTGATTGCCATCATCGGAGGCGTGTTGGGGACCCTCGCTTATGCCTTCGTGCGCAAGCATTTGCCGCACTGACGTTAGCATTCCTTTGCACCCCCTTTTTAGATTTCTTTGCGGCTTGAAGGTGCCGTGAGCCCCGCTTCGCGTGTTGTTTTGTGACGAGACAAATCAACGAACGCATGAAGACTTTCCTCTCCGCCCTCTTTGGCGCTGCAGTTGGCGCCTTCTTGGTTTATGGCTTGGCGTTTCAGGAACCCGATGCCGCTCCAGGCGCGCCGCAGTGGGTTCCTGTATCGTGGGAGTCCACAGGGAATGTTGCCCCTGCTGGATCACCGGCAGCGCCGGTTGCGGGTCCTGCGCCTGTGGTGGACTTGCGGGATGCCGCACGGAACAGCGTGCATGCCGTGGTGCACGTCAAGACGGCCTCCCGTGCGCCCATCGCGTACCATCCGTGGATGGAGTTTTGGGGAGTCTCGCCGGCGCCCCGGATACGCGAGGGGTCCGGCTCGGGGGTGGTCATCGATGCGGCGGGCTTCGTTTTGACCAACAACCACGTGGTGGAAGGGGCCGAACGCATCGAAGTGAGCTTGAATGACCGGCGGGCTTACGAGGCGGAAATTGTTGGCACCGATCCTGCGACTGACTTGGCCGTGTTGCGCCTCATCGGCGCAGAAGGCCTCGAGTCGCTTTCCTTCGGCTCTTCCGACGAACTCGAAGTGGGCGAATGGGTGCTCGCGGTGGGCAACCCCTTTGATTTGACCTCCACGGTCACGGCGGGCATCGTGTCGGCCAAAGCCCGCAACCTGCAGCTGCTGCAGCCCGATTACCGCAACGACGTCTTCCCCGTCGAGTCGTTCATCCAGACCGATGCCGCGGTGAACCCCGGCAATTCGGGCGGAGCACTCGTGAATGCCGCGGGAGAACTCGTAGGCATCAACACCGCCATCGCTTCGCAAACGGGCAGCTACGCCGGTTATGCCTTCGCCGTCCCTTCCTCCATCGCCCGGAAAGTGGCCTCCGATTTGATTGCGTATGGCCGGGTGCAGCGGGCCTTCATCGGCATTCAAGGCACGGGGGTCACGCCCGGTTTGGCGGAAGAGTTTGGCCTCACAGACGTGCGCGGCGTGTGGATCCACAGCCTGTCGCCGGGCGGCGGTGCGGAAGCGGCAGGCTTGGATGCGGGAGACATCATTCTGGCGGTCAACGGCGAACCCGTCAACACAATCGCCGAATTGCAGGAAGAAGTGGCCCGCCACGCACCGGGGGAAGCGGTCGAGCTCCAAATCGCCGGGCGCACCCACGCGGTGGAGGTGGTTCTGCGGGATGCCAAAGGGGGAACGGAAGTAAAGGATCGGTTTGAGTGGAACCGAGCGGGGACCTGAGCGAAACTTCGGGCAAGGTTGCTGCGTATCTTTGGGCAACATGAAACATTTGCTACGCCCGCGCATCAGCGCTCTCGTCGCTTTGATTGGGGCCATCCTGATGGGATGCGACAACCCCACGGACACCACAGGCACGTCAGCCGCTGTCAGCGGAGAAGCCCCCGCCAGGGTAAGTGATGTGCCCTTTGCGGTGGCCGACCAACCGGTCACCATCACCCAAGCCCCTGGCGCCGCGCTTTTCGTGGACGACCAGACTGCGCAGCACATCTTGAGGGACCTCGAGGGGTATTTCGCTTCGCAAAATGCGGGTGATTTCGCCACCACCATGACCTATTACCCGCTGTATCGGGCGAACATGGATTCGGCGATGATTGCCCAATCCGTGGAGCAGATGAATGCGTTTTGGGATCAAGGCGTGCGGAACCAAACCGAAGCGGCGGACGTGCTTTACATGAGCAATGCGTACCGCGATGGGGACCAGGATGTTGTGCTCCTGAACATGGATTTGGTCCACCGGGTCATTTTCCTCGATTACGAAGGCACGATGAGTCCGAAAGGCATGAAAGGCATGGTCGAATCCAGCTACGGAAAAGGGAATGCCCAATTCAACTCGCTCGATACGGATCCGAAGGTGGAATACTGGGAAGTGCGCGGGGATAACCGGCTCTGGGCGGTTCGCCAAGTGGACACCGACCGGTGGTGCTTCCTTCCGGCGAACTTCAACGAGCGCGGCGGCGGTGCCTTTATGACGGTGGATGCCATGACGAGCTTGTTGCGGCACCGGAGCGACAACGATCCCTTCCGCTTGCAGTAAATTGAAAGCCACACTACCGGTCGCGTGGTGCGTGCGGGACGAGTGGTCACCGCTCGAAGCCGTGATGGTGGGCATCGGACGCGGCATGGGCGGCGTGCCCTTGCTCGAGGAAACGTATGACCCCAAATCCCGGGAGCACGTGCTCGCGGGCACCTACCCCACCGAGGCGGATGTGACGCGCGAGCTCGACGGGCTCGCCGCATTGTTGGACCGCGAAGACATCCTCGTCCTTCGCCCCGACCCGCTTGACATCAACCAGGTGTTCACCCGGGACATCGGCATCGTGGTGGGCCATGTCTTCATCATGACCCACATGGTGGAAGATCGCCGGCCTGAACAGCAAGGCCTGAACAGCATGCTCGACCGCAACCCGGGCCGTGTGCTGCATCCGCCGAGTTCCGTGCGGATGGAGGGCGGCGATGTCATGCCCATGGGAAACGAGCTGTGGGTGGGCTTTTCGGGCCCGGAGGACTTCGCGCGGTTCACGACCTCGCGCACGAATGCGGCGGCGCTGGATTGGTTGCAGGAGGCGTTTCCGGACCACAAGGTGCGCGGGTTTGAACTGACCAAATCCGATACCGATCCGCGGCGCAATGCCCTCCATTTGGACTGCTGCCTCTCCCCCTTGGGACTCGGCCACGTGGTCTTCCACCCCGCTGGACTGAAAAACGAGGCGGACGTGGCGTTCATTCGGCAGCGCTACCCCGAGCGGATCGAAGTCACCGCTGACGAGATGTACGACATGCATTGCAACCTCTTTTCCATTGCGCCGGACACGGTGGTTTCGGGGATGGGATTCGATCGGGTGAATGCGCAATTGCGGGCGTGGGGGTACCGGGTTTTGGAACTGCCGTACAGCGAAACGGCAAAAATGGAGGGGCTGTTGCGCTGCACCACCCTTCCGCTGCGCAGAACCCCTTAACTTCGCGGCGCAATCAAGTGCGCAGCATGCAGACGACCTCCCACCTGGTGATGATCCGGCCGGCGACGTTCCGGAAGAACGAAGAAACGGCGACCAACAACCTGTACCAACGCGAAATCCAAGGGCTCTCAGACGAGGAAGTGCTGGACCGCGCACTGGCTGAATTCGACGGGTTGGTCGAGGCCCTGCGGGAGGCGGGAGCTGAAGTCCACGTGGTGGAGGCGGATCCCGAGGTGGATGCGCCCGATGCCCTTTTCCCCAACAACTGGATCAGCTTCCATGCGGATGGCCGGGTGGGGCTGTATCCGATGTTTGCGGCCAACCGCCGTGCGGAGCGGCGCGAGGACGTGGTGTTTGATTTGGAGCTGCGGGGATTTGGGGTGGACGAGGTGGTGGATTTCACAGAATTTGAAACGCACGAGGTCTTCCTCGAAGGGACGGGCAGCATGGTGTTGGACCGGGTGAACCGGCGGGCCTATGCGGCGTTGTCGGAGCGCACCCACCTCGACGCACTGGCCGCGTTTTGCGAGACCTTTGATTTTGAGGGCATTCCGTTCACTGCGAACCAAGATGGGCCTGAAGGGCGTTCGCCGATTTACCACACGAACGTGATGATGAGCGTGGGATCTGCGTTTGCAGCCGTCTGTTGGGACTGCATCGATGACGTTGAAGAACGCGAAATGGTGCGTGAAGCCTTGACGGCGGATGGCAAGCAATGTGTCGGTTTAACAGAAGACCAAATCAACCACTTCGCCGGAAACATGCTCGAAGTGCGCGCTGCGGACGGCTCCCCCCTGATTGTCATGAGTTCACAAGCGTTCCACGCCTTGACCGAGGCGCAGCGGAACACGTTGGCCGGCTTCGGCCGCATCGTCCATGCGCCCCTCGACACCATTGAAACATGCGGAGGCGGGAGCGCCCGCTGCATGTTGGCCGAAAACTTCCTCCCCCAAACGACTGCCTGAACATGAACACCGACGCACACATTCAACAGCTCGTAGCTGATGCTTGCATGGCCTGTTTCAACGCTGAAGTGGACGCGGCCAGCATCCAAGTGCAACAAACCCGGCGGGAGTTCCAAGGAGACCGCACGGTGGTGGTGTTTCCGTTGACCCGGCAATCCAAACTGGCCCCACCCGCCACAGCGGAAGCCTTGGGCAAGCACCTGGTGGAGCACGCCGAGGTCGTGGTTGATTTCGAGGTGGTCAAGGGATTCTTGAACTTGACGCTCGCAACGGCGCATTGGTTGGAGCAAGTGGGGAGTGCGCTGGGTGATGGCCGATTTGGTTTGGCCCCAGCAGGCAGCAAGCCACGTGTGCTGGTGGAATACTCCTCCCCCAACACGAACAAGCCGCTGCACCTCGGTCATTTGCGGAACAACTTCCTCGGCTACGCTGTGTCGCGGATTTTGGAAGCGCACGGCCACCCGGTGGTGAAGGCGCAAATCATCAACGACCGCGGCATCCACATTTGCAAGTCCATGGTGGCATGGAAGCACTTCGCGGATGGGGAAACCCCCGCGTCGAGCGGCCTGAAGGGCGATAAACTGGTGGGCAAATACTACGTCCAATTCGACTTGGAACACCGCCGCCAAACCGAAGAGCGGGTGCAAGCCGGCATGGACGCGGAGGTCGCCAAGGCGGAAGCCCCCATTCTATTGGAAGCGCGGGACATGCTGCAAGCGTGGGAGGCGGGGAATCCGGAAGTGATGGACTTGTGGCGCACCATGAACGGTTGGGTCTACGAGGGCTTTGATGCGACGTACGCGGAAATGGGCGTGTCGTTTGACAAACTCTACTACGAATCGGACACCTACTTGCTCGGGAAATCTGTGGTCGAAAAAGGCCTGGAGCAAGGCATCTTTTACCGGGAGGAAAACGGAAGTGTTTGGATTGATTTGAGTGGGGATGGATTGGACAAAAAGCTGTTGCTCCGAGCGGATGGCACGTCGGTCTACATGACCCAGGACATCGGAACCGCCATCCAGCGGTTCGAAGACTTCCCCGGCCTTGACCGCCAAGTCTACACGGTGGGCAACGAACAAGAGTACCACTTCAAGGTCCTGTTCTTGATCCTGCAGAAGATGGGCATTCAGCAAGCGGAACGGAATTTCCACTTGAGCTACGGCATGGTCGAATTGCCCGATGGCAAAATGAAGTCGCGGGAAGGGCGCGTGGTGGACGCCGACGATTTGTTGGCAGAAATGGCGGCCACCGCCCGGTCCATTGCCCAAGACCGGGGGCGCATCGAATCCATGTCGCCCGCCGAACAAGACCAGTTGTTCAAGCAAGTGGGCTACGGCGCTTTGAAGTACTTTTTGCTCAAGGTGAGCCCCGCGAAAGGGATGCAGTTCGACCCGGAGGCGTCCATCGACTTCTTGGGCAACACCGGGCCTTTCATCCAATTCAATTTCGTTCGCGCGCTCAGCATGTTGCGCAAGGCGGAGTTGGATTTGGACCAAACCACGTGGCCGATTCCCACCACCGCCCAAATTGACAAAGAAGAGGTGCTCCTCATCCAAAAAGCGCTCGAGCTTCCCGAAGTCATCGCCACCAGCGCTGAGCACTACGACCCGTCGGTCGTTGCGAATTACTGCTACGATTTGACGAAGTCGTACTCCTCGTGGTACAACAACCACCCGGTGCTGAACGAGGAGGACGCAGACCTGCGTAATGTTCGGCTAGGCCTAAGCGCGTTGTGTGCGCGCAACCTGCGCACCGGCATGGGCCTCTTGGGCATTGAAATGCCCGAGCGGATGTAAGCCGGCTCAGTTGGCAATCTGCACGAAGCGCTCCAGCACTTGATGCGCCGCCACGATGCGGTAACTGTTGCGCCCTGCAGGCCAATCTGTGGTGTCCAATTCGAACACCTGTTCTCCCCCGTCAACTTCCTCCTCCCGCACCGTGCGCACAACGCCGTTTGGCGCCTCCACCTCGCACCGGATGGCGACACGGGCCCCATCCGGAACCCGGAAGCGCACCAACAGGACGCGGCCCCGCCATTCATCCCGTTCGCGGGTGAATTCTGTGTACATCCCTTGCGTTTCATGCCGGCGCATCGCCCAGGCCATCCGTTTCACCAAGATGTACACCAACAGGGCAATCAAGCCCACAAGGAGCACCCCGCTCAATTGCTCCATCCACCCCGTCGCGGTCATAAGCTCATGATGCCTTCGATGCGACTGGCAGATTCATAGCGCACAAACACGTGTTCCGCGCTCGGAAGCGTTTCCTGGATGGTGAACGAGATGTAGTTCCCATTCCGCGACTGTCGCTCGGAATACTCCGCTCCCACACCAAACAACTTCTTCAACTCAGCAATGCGCGCCGGATCATTCGGCAGCACAAACTTGAAGGTGAACGCACTGGGCCAATCGTGAAAGGCATCGAGCTGCTTCCGCAACCGGTCGCGGCGTTCCTCCGGGGTTTCTTCCTTGCTCATGGCCGTAAAATTAAGGCCAAACCACATCCCATAAAATCAAGAAGGGGCCGCATCGAAATGCGGCCCCCTCCCTAGGATTCGGTCTTGCCAGACTCGAAATCGGTGTGCCTTGCGGCACGTATTATTCGTTGCAAGAAGTTCCGTAGTACTGGAAGAACTCAAGCAAGTCGTTCACGTTCACTTCGCCGTTGTCGTCGAGGTCGCCTGGGCATGGATCCGGGTAATCGCAACCACCTGGGTAGTTCGCGTCCGCATTGTAATCCAAGCCTTCCGGATCCATGCAGCCCACGATCACGCAGCTGCCATCGTCCTCAGAGGCAATCGGGTTGTAGTTGGCAGCGGCCATGTCCGTGCAACCGGAGTAGATGCAGCTACCGTCATCCAAGAACGCCGTCTCGTCGTAGTTCACAGCGTCTGGGTACGTGCAACCTGGGGCGTAGCTCGCAACCACGTGCTGGCTGAACGTGGCGACGTTGCCGCAAGCATCAGTCACCGTGTAGACACGCGACAAGTCGAACGTGTACGCGCCGAAGCCGGCATACGTGTCCTCGGTCTCCACCGTGTACTCGGCACAGTCAACGATTTCCAAGCCCACCAACTGAGGGAGTTCCTCTGCAGTGTAGTAGGTCAACTCCACTTCGGTATCACCGATGATGACCGGTGCCGTCGTGTCCACGAGGGTGATGGTCTGCGTGCCGGTCGAGAAGTTCATGCATCCGTCCGTGGCCGTCCACGTCCGGGTAACAATGTTGTTCTCGAAGCAAGATCCCTCGCTTGTAGCGTACGCATCCTCATAGGTGAGGGTGATGTCAGCCGAACAAACGTCTGCAGCATCCAGGACGTCTCCCGTCAACGACAGGTCATCGAGGTCCGTACCGCATTCCAACGTGATGTCAGCGGGTGCGGTAAACGTTGGCGCGATGTCGTCAGTGAAGACAATCATCTGCGTTTGAGTGGTGAAGTTGCCACACGCATCCATCGCCGTGAAAGTGCGCTCGATGTTCATCATGCCCGTACAGCTCATGTCTGCATCGGCATCCTCGAAGGTCACCGAAACTCCTGAGCAGCCATCCGTTGCTGCTGGCAACGCCGTAGGCAGTGCCTCTCCACAACCGAGTTCAATCACCTCAGCCACAGCCTCCATTTCAGGAGCCGTCGTGTCGATGAGTTGGATGATCTGAACTGCTGAAGCAGCATTTCCGCAGCCATCCGTAACCGTCCACGTCCGACGGATCACGTCGTCCGCGAAGCAGCCATCGGCGCTTGTTTCCATGACGTCCTCGTGGCTCACCGTCAACGCGCTCATGCAGTTGTCGGCCAAATCGGCAGGCTCACCCATTGCGGCAGGTGACGCATCCGCGCCGCATTCCACAGAAGCGTCGGCTGGAACCGCGAAGGTTGGAGCCTCCTCGTCGATGTAGGTCAACGTTTGCGTTGCAGTTGCAGTATTCCCGCAGCCGTCCGTGGCAATGAACGTGCGGATGACCGCAGCCATGCCCGTGCAGCTCACTTCGCCTTCAGACACCTCCACAGCGACGCTCACTCCGCTGCAGGCATCCATAGCAGTCGCCATGTCGGTTGGCAATTCATCGCCACAAGCAATGCTCATGTCGGCAGGAACGCTGGAGAAGACCGGTGCCGCTTCATCCACGAAGTTGATGACTTGGACCGCAGAGGCCTCGTTTCCGCAAGCATCAACCACCGTCCACGTCCGCTCAATGACGTCGTTTTCGAAGCAGTTGTTTTCAGCAGCAAAGGCATCCGTGTAAGACACCGTCACCTCACCACAAGCGTCCGCAGCGTCGGTCACATCGCCCGTCAATGACAGGTCCGTCGCGTCCTCACCGCAAGCAATGTTTGCTTCTGCAGGAACGGTGAACGTAGGAGCGTCGTTGTCCTCCACAGTGATGTGCTGAACGATGGACGTCATGTACCCCACGTTGTCGGTAACCGTCCACGTCCGCTCGATGCTGTATGCGTTCGGGCAAGCACCCGCCGTGATCACATCGACATAGTCGTAATCGAGCTCCGAGTCGCAGTTGTCGGTGGCCACGGGGAAGACAAACTCCGTTTCGATGGCGCTGCAGCTCGTCGTGTAATCCTCCACGCTCTCGATGACTGGTGCGGTGTTGTCAAAGAGGCAAACATCATCACAAGACGCTTCATTCGTCACGTAGTAGCAGTTGCCGTCGTCGGTGATGGCCGCGTCGTCGTAGTTGCAGGCCATCTCATCCGTACAAGCGCAGAGCGGTGAACCGTATGACAGGCTGACGTACTTCGTGTTGCCTGCAGCCAAACCGTTCGGGAAGATTTGAGCGTAGAGTTCAATGTTCAACGTACCCGGCGTGGTCAATTGAGCCACCAAGATGCGCTGGTCTTCACCGGCTACGCCGTAAGCATCGCCGGTTTCGGCTGACAAGTACCAACCGCTGCCCACCACGTCGTTGATTACGATGTCCGAACCGGATTCGAAATCACCGATCCACGCGGGATCAGAACCTCCGAGTTGCGTTGGGACTTGAAGCGAAGAAACAGGCGTGCCTTCACCGATGGTCACCCATGAATCGAACTCCAACGTTGGGAAGGTCGCGTACAAGGCTACAGGAGATTTGAACTCAGAACCATAAGCGTCCTGGAAGTACTGGCTTGAAGACGCAAGGACAATTGGATTTTCATCGTTACCCAGGATCGCGCTCAACCGGTCTGTTGCACTTTGCGTCGTGATGTACACGCGGTAAGTGCTCATGCCTGGGATGCCATTTGCAGCAACCTCTTCCACTTCGATGCTGTAGTCCTCATCAGAAGATGAGAGGATGGGGCAGCTGCAGTAATCACAGAAGTCCTGTGAAGGTTGTTCTGCTGACGGATCGTAGTTGCAAGCGACTGGGTCGTTGCAGCCCTGCAGGGCATCGCAGATCAAGTCGCTGTTTTGGTCGAGGCAGTTGCCATCGCAGTCAAGGCCAAACTCGGCAAACGTGCAGCTACCGTCATCGGTAGAGGCGTTGGGCGCGTAGTTGCAAGCCGTTGCGTCGGTGCAACCGGAGCAGTCTTCGGTGAAGAAGCAAGAGCCGTCGTTGTCCGTTGCATTCAAATCGTAGTTGCAAGCCGTGTCGTCGGTGCAACCTGGAACTTCCACTTCGTCACAAATGCCATCGCCGTCAGCGTCGTTCAAGCATGCACCGTCGCAGTCAACGTGCGCAACACCATGAATGTCCTCTGGGAACACGCACTCGTCCTCGTTCGAGTAAGTGGCAGATGCATCGTAGTTGCAAGCATCCTCGTTCAAGCATCCGCAGCCGTTGGTACCGAAGGAGAGCGTGAGGTACTCCGCGTCAGCTCCGACGCCGTTCGGGAAGACCTGCACGTACATTTGGCCAGACACCTCACCGTCCGTGGTCAACTGAGCGACCAAGACACGCTTCTCAGGTCCAGCATAGCCGTTGGAGAAGGTGGGCAGGGTGAACCATGAGCCACCGAAGAAGCTGCTGATGTCGAGGTTGTTGCCCGCCTCGAAGCCGGCAATCCACGCGTCGCCTTCCGCTTGGACGAAGGTGATTTCAGACTGTCCAGCCACCGGGAGGGACTCGATGCCCATGGTCAACCAGCTGTCGAATTGCAACGTGGGGATGAATCCGAAGAACAACGGATTGATCGAAGCAGCAGAGTAAGAGCCGAATTGCTCCTGGTGGAACGAGGTCGTCGTGTTCAAGAACGTTGGAACCACCTCATCACCCGCAATCGCCGAAACAAAGTCCGTCTCATTTGGAGTCGTGACGTAAACGCGGTAAGTGTTCAATCCGGGAATGCCATTTTCTGCATGCAGCTCCAACTCCAATCCGAAGCCGTTCTCGCCTCCTGACGTGTTGCCGCAAGAGCAGTAGTCACATGAACCGTCGTCATACGTCACGCTGTCATCGTAGTTGCAAGCCAAAGCATCAGCGCAACCCAAGATTTCGTTCACCGTGATGGTTTGCGTTGCAAATGCCGTGTTGAAGCAGCCATCTTCAGCCATGAACGTCCGCGTCACGATTGAAGCGGTCTCTCCCGCAGTGATGGCATCCTCATAAGTGATGGACACCGCACCGCAGTTATCCGTAGCAGTAGCCAATTCCGTGGGCAAGCCCGCAGCAACATCCACCGTAACATCCGCAGGAACGGACGTGAACACCGGGGCTTCGTCGTCAATGACATTCATGGAGTGCGACTGAACCGTTGAGTTGTTGCACGCATCGGTAGCTGTGAAGGTCCGAACGATGGTGTAGTTGTTGTCGCAAGTGCCTGGCATGATGGACTCTTCCATCTCAACCGTCACGTCTCCGCAATCCACAGCGGAAGGCATGGGCAAGCTCGTGTCGTCGTCGCAGCTCACCGTGTTGTCTGCTGGGAAGTCAACGAAAACAGGCCCTTCCGAATCAATCAACGAGATGGTTTGCTGAGCCGTAGCCGAATTGCCGGCTTCATCGTAAACAGTCCAAGTACGAAGCACGCCTGCACTCGCGAGGCAAGTCGTTTGGTTCTCCACTTGGAACGTGGCCGTTTGGCCTTCTGCATAAATCGCTGTGCCATCGAAATTGATGACCAAGGCATCCCCTGCTGCAGATGCAGAAAGGGTAGCTCCCGGAGCAATGTCGTTGGAAAGGGTATTCAACGCACCGAAGTCAAAGCCTTCAGCACCTGAGATGGTGAGGTGAGCGTAGTCATACTCGTAAGACCCCGTGACCGTTCCGGTGACCGTCAACGTGATCATCGAGCCATCGATGTCCACCTCAAAAATACCCCGGTGCGAAACCGGGTTCGAAACGATATCGGCCGCCGTC
>CBFHPD010000050.1:0-12320 GCA_965657495.1 uncultured Flavobacteriales bacterium | reverse complement strand
GGGAAGCCGCGGTGGGGCCGGGCGAAGGAGGCGCGTATTGCCGCGGGCCAAACCCTGCTCAGGAGCGCCGAGGCGGCCGGCTGGACCTGGGACCACGCTTGCGGGGTGGGGGCGTGCGGCACCTGCCGCATGCGCTTGGAGGACGGGGCCGTGGACTGCGGCGGACGGCGAATCGAGGCCGGTGCAGAGGTGCTGACGTGCGTGGCGCGGCCGGTGACGGACCGCATCGCGGTGCGGCCTGCGAAGGGGTGGCGGCGGCCGGAGGCGGTGGCGGCGGCGCTGGTCCTTGCGGTGCTGACGATGGGGATTTGGGCCGTCCCGCCGGGCATGGGATTTCGGGCGATGGGGCCGCTGAACACGGGGCACGAAACGCTCGGATGCGGCGATTGCCACAAGCCTGCGGCCGGCTCCGTCCGGCAGCAACTGAGCCACAATGCCCGCGCCATCGTGGGCTTCCACGACGAGCCGTGGGTGGACGTGGGGTACGCCCCCGTCGACAACGCCGCCTGCCTTGCATGCCACGACCGGCCCAACGACCGGCACCCGACGTCCCGCTTCGAAGAACTGCGGTTTGCCGAACAGCGGGCGGTCCTCGGGCCACACCAGTGCAACAACTGCCACGGCGAGCACCACGGCGAGCGCATTGCCGCGGTCGGCAACGGGTTTTGCGTCAACTGCCACGAAGGGATGGAAGTGGAGGACGACCCCATTGATGTGCCGCACGCGGATTTGGCCTTGCAAGGCGATTGGAACACCTGCCTGACCTGCCACGATTTTCACGGAAACCACGAGCGCACCGCGCCGACGCGCATGGCCGATCGGCTGAGCGAAGAAGCTGTGCGCGCTTACTTTGCCGGCGGCCCCGACCCGTACGGTTCAGCAAAACGCTACCTCCCCGAATGAAACACCTCACCTTCATCTTCGGCCTGGTCCTCAGCCTGCCGCTCCTTGCCACCACCGACACCACCTACACCCTCGAGGTGCAAGTTCGGCCGCGGGCCGAGTGGCGCGACGGGTACAAACGCGTGAACTCGCCCGGCGACCGGGGCCAGCTGTTCCTGCAGCAGCGGAGCCGCATCGGCCTGACCGCCAGCTTCCCCCGTTGGGAGGTCAAGATCGGCCTGCAGGAAGTGCGGTCGAACACGGAATTCAGCCCGGGCGCATCCGCTCCGGCCCTCCTCGGCACCTACGAAGCGTGGGGCGCTTGGAAGCCGACCGACCGCACCCGCCTCATCGTGGGGCGGCAAGCCGTGAAGTTCGATGACGAGCGCGTCGTGGGCGCCCTCGATTGGGCCCAAACCGGCCGGTTCCTCGACGCCGCGCGACTCAACCACAGCAGCCCCATCGGCAACACCAGCCTCGTCTACGCCTGGGACCTCGCCGCGAACATGACCCGCACCATGGTCCACCACGCTTGGGAAGGCAGCGGCCACCGCTTGGCCGGCCTCGCCTACGAACGCGCGCTCTTCACGCCTGGCGAAGGGGTCACGTGGCGCGAGCTGACCTTGGGCCTGAACTGGAAATACCGCGCGAGCGAACGGTGGGCCTTCGGGGGCGAAGCCGATGCCCAAACCCAGTCCGACCGCACCCTGTCCGAGGACGGCCTGGGCTCCCTCCTTTCCGCCGAGGCCCACTACACCGACGGCGGCCGGGGCCGCACCACGGCAGGAGCCGTTCGGCTCAACGGCGGCACGGCCCGGTTTGACGCGAGCCTGGGCACGAACCACGCACACTACGGCTGGATGGACCACTTTTACGTCGGCGCGGCCACCAACGGGGTCGCCCAACTGCGGCTCGGCCACGTGCGCCCCATCGGTCGCCCGAATTGGAAAGCCGTGCTCGGCGTGATGTACCACCGGTTTTACTCCGACGACTTCGCCGGTTTGTACGGAGACGAAATCGATGCTCACTTGACCTTCCGGCCCAGCCCGCAACTCCGCTTCGACCTCGGTCAATCCGTGTTGTTCTCCACCCCGGATTTGGCCGAAAGCCAAGGCAGCCTCCAAAGCGAAGACCGCGCCCTGATGAAGTGGTCGTGGCTGTCCCTTTCCTTTCACCCCAAATGGACCCTGTAACCATGCGAACCAACCGCTTTTGGGCCCTCCTTGTGGCCCTCACCGCCGTGGCCCTGACCTACCTCTTCGCCACGGCCCCCACCCCCCTCGAAGGCGCAACTGCCGCCAAGCCGACCCTCTCCACCGAGGAAGCCTTGACGCTGCTCGCCCACGAAAACGACGTGACGCGCACCTTGTTCACGAAGGCCATCGTCGGCCAAGGCAAGCCGCAAGGGCTGAAGTTTTCCGAGCATTGGGCCGATCCGGTGGTCATCGCTGGCCCCCTGCCGGCCCTGTTCCTGCGCGGCGTGGCGGCGCACCTCGCTGAGAGCGAGGTCCCCCTCGGCCTCTTCCTCGGATCCGACTTCCCCATCGAAGCTTCGAACGAATTCAAAGGCCGCCAAGCCGAGGAGTTCGCCGCGATGCGCAGGGATCCCGCCCCCCGCATTTTCACGGACGAGGCGAGCGGTGAGCTCATCGGCATGTTCCCGGATTACGCCTCGGCGCCGGCGTGCGTCAGTTGCCACAACGACCACAAGGCGAGCGCGAAGCACGATTGGGCGCTGAACGACCTGATGGGCGCGACGACGTGGTCGTATCCGAAGGATTCCGTGACGACGGACGAGTTCCTCGACATGTTGCGCGCGTACCGCGAAGGGGTGGCGGCGGTCTGGACCGCTTACCTCGCAAAGGTGGACCAAATCCCCGCCGACAACCGCCCGCGCGTCGGTTCCCATTGGCCCTCCCACGGTTTCTTCCTTCCGAATTTGGCCACCCTCCGGGACAGCCTCGACCAACTCGCTGCCCCCACCTTGCTGAAGGGCGTCGCACGCCTCGAGTCGTGAACCGGCCCCTCGCCCTCGTCAACGGCGCCGGCCTCGCCGCCCTGGCCGCCGGCAGCCTCGCCGGCTGGTCTGGTCTGCCCTTGCACCTCGACCCCACGGCCCGCCTCATCACGGGCAGCCTCACGGCCGGACTCGTCGCCGCCCAGTGGGCCCTGACCCTCGGCCGCACCACCTTCCAGCGCACGGGCCGCTCCTGGGACCGCTGGGTCAGCACACACCGCGCCCTCGGCTTCGCCCTCCCGGCTGCGGTTTGGGCCCACAGCGCGCACCTCGGCTACGGCCTCCTCGCGGTCCTTCCCCTGAGCCTCTTCACCTCGGCCCTCCTCGGCAGCGCCCTCGACACCGAGGCCGGCCGGCGGCGCTTCCTGACCGCCCACATCCTCCTTGCCGGCGCCACAGCCGCCGCCACGGCCGTCCACCTCTACATGGTCATTGCCTACAACTGAAACGGAATCAACGAAAAAGGGCGACCCTCAACGGATCGCCCTTTCGCTTATGAGATGAAGTAGCGCTTAGCGCACCACCATTTTCTTCGTGAGGCGCAAACCGTCTGCCACCAACGTGTAGGTGTAGATGCCTGCGTTCAAGTGCTCCGTATCGAGGACCACGTTGTGCTCACCCGCTGGCAATTGGCCGCGGGTGATGGATTCCACCAAACGGCCTTGCAAATCGCGGACCTCCACCGCCACGGAACGCGACTGGAGCATTTCAAACCGGATGGTCGTGGTGCCGTTGGTCGGGTTGGGCGTGTTTTGGTGCAGTTGGATGCCGTTCACATCGGCGATCGCATCGACCCCTACACGCTCAGCAAGGACCAGACGAATGGCAGGAGAGGCGGTCTGAGCACCAAACCACACGTAATCGCCCGAGCCCGCTTGGCTGTAAACCGCAGTCGAGAAATCCGTATCTGTATTTGCGTTGCCCAAAACCGTCAACTCCGACTCCACTTCGAATTCAACAATCACACTTCCAAAGTAGAACCCGTCGAGGTTCAAATCAATCGGATCTTCAAACGGCAAGAACACCCAGTGCGGGTTGGCCGCACTCGTGGAAGACCATTCGCCGTTGTACACATCGTTGTCACCGTAGAGAAAGTAAGCCGACTCAAAGGGTGAGTCCGTCAAGCCTACGGCTGCATCGCGCTCATACAAACGCGCTTCAAACTCCAAGTCAGGGCCACCGGAATTGGGACCAAAAGCCACAGAGATGCCGTAGGCCACTGAACCTTCGTTTTGAACGTGGTAGTAGTTGCCGTATCCCGTAGGCTCATAAAAAGGCGTGCCTTCGATGTCACGGGGACGGAATTCCGTATCGAGGTTGTCGAAGTCGTCGTGGCCATATTCATCGTCGGTGAACGTGATGTCTCGTGCAGCCGAGTTGTCCTCGACCACCTCATCAGCTGCCATGGCCATGATGTTCGCTTGCACCGTGTAGGTGCCGGTCATGCTGGGCTCCCAGCCGGTGGTAATGTAAACGGTGTCTTGTGGGTTGGATGGGCAGGTTGCACCGTTTCCAAAGCTGGGCACGGTGCCGAGGGTTTCGGTCGTTGAGCTGAGTACGTTGCCTTGGTCGTCGAGGATGTCCACCACGATTTCCACCCCTTCTTGGTCGGTGTTGCCGTTGTTCCGGTACAACACGCCAGCGACCAAACCGCCATCGGCAGCGTAAATGCGCTGTTCCATCGGCACGTGGGTGTACTCGTACACGTTGTAGATGTCACCTGTCGCCAACTGCACAATGGACAAGTCGTTGACCACTGGGTTTTCGGAGATGACCACGTCGTCGATGCCCCAGTAGTAGTGGCTGTAGCCGTCGCCGGTCTCTTCGGGTTGGAGGTACGAGAAGCGAATCAACACGTCGCTTTGGCCTGCAGCTGCGCACGAAATGTCCACGGAGGTGGTCAACGGGTTCGCTGAAGCCGTGTTGGCGGACTCGATGAACGAACCGTGGCCGTCAAACGTTGTCCAGTTGTTGCCGCCGTCGCTTGAGACTTGCAAGAACACCGGAGCGTAAGGGTAGCAGCAGTAGCGGAAGTACTGCTCCCATGTCACGACGACCGAGGCGTTGTTCGTGAAGTCAATGGAAGGGCTCGTGATCCAACCTTCGGTGTTCTCCACACCATCATCGATGGGCGTGTTGTAGTAATCGCAATCGAAGATCATCCAGCCGTTGCCGCCTGTGGTCGATGCCAGCTCGGGGATGTTATCTGAAAATTCCCCGGCCGGAGGCGTGACACCCGAAGGCGTTCCGTCGGCGAAGGAGCCATCTCCGCCCGCATCCACATATTGCCAAATCAACCCGCCACCGGTGTCTTCAGCCGTCCAAGCACCAAAGGTGTTGTTGCCTTCAAATCCGTTCGCAAAATCCTCCTGGAAAAGCACCGTTCCACCGCCGCGCGTAGCGAGGTCAAACGCCGAGGTCGTGGCTTGGCGCACGGTCATCGTCTCGGATTCCACAGCGGTCAGCCCTTGGGGCGCTTGCGCGAAATCGTGACGGTCTTGCAGGCGCTGGGCATGTGCAGAACCCAAAGCCAGAACGCCACAAAGGGCGATGGTCAAATGCTTCATAAGAATGAGGTTGATGGTTTCAATGGCACAAATTAGGGCATACAGCGTTAACCCGCGCTTCACGCGCGGCTCATTTTGCACACGCAAGCACGTAAAAAAAGGGCGGCCCGTGGGCCGCCCTTTCGCAAAATGTGATCCGTGTTCTGCTTACTGAACAGAGAGGCGCTTCGTGTCGCGTGCACCGTCCACGCTGAGCGTGTACGTGTACATGCCCGCAGCCCAAGCGCTCACGTCGAGCGTCAAGCTGTGGTAACCAGCGGGTTGCGTGCCGCGGTCTTCTGCGTACACGAGCTTACCGGTCAAGTCGCGCACTTCGAATGCCACGTCCGCGTTGCGCTCGAGGCTGTACTGGATGCGCGCGTTGTCCGACGCAGGGTTCGGGAAGCTTTGGAACAAACGGAAGTCCTGGGTGTTCACCGACTCCACAGAAACCGTGTTCGTTGCCGAAGGGTCGAGGTTCAAACGCACCATCGGCACTTCGTTCGTGTAGTACCAAGCGTAGGCGCCACCTGAACCGAAGGGACCGTAGACGAAGGAAGTTTGGTCTTGCGTGTACTTTGACTCCCAGATTTGGACATTCGAACCGCCGTAGTGCTCGAAACCAGCACCGATGAAGTCACCCGCAGCCACTTCGTAAGGCTCCTCCAACACGAGGGTGTACCAAACGATGTCACCAGGCGCCTCAGAACCGTCGTTGCTGTAAGAAGCCGCGAGATCCAACTCCGCAGAGCTCACCATCAAGCCGCCGTACTGCGCGTCGAGGAAGGTCGCATCCGCCCCGTCGAAGAGGTGCGCGATCACTGGCGTGCCCTCTTCAGAACCTGAAGCAACCGCCACGTCGATGGCGTAAATCGTTGCGTCGCCCCAAATGTCGTAGGGGTTGCAAGCGATGAAGTCGTCCGCTCCGTCAGCGGGGAACAAGCCCGTCATCGTCGCGTCGTCCCGGCCGTATTGCAGGGTGGTCACTTCGAAGCTCTGAACCGCCACGTTGTTGCCTTCGTTCTCGTCTGTGCTGTCCATGGCGAGGGTGTAGGTGATCTCGTAGTTGCCGGGACCGTCCGCTGGCGTCCAATCGAGGTAACGGAGGGTGTCCACTTCGCCGTATGCGATGGTCACTGCGTCAGACATGCCGACATCGGTTCCGTTCACAGCGATGTTCATGTGCGTGCCCGTGGCGTCTTGGTAACCGGGGTTCGCCGCCTTCACCGCGAGGTCGAGTCCGATGAGTTGGCTCTCCGCCCATGCACCGTTCTCGTAGATGCCCGTGGTACCGAAGTCCGTGTAAGACACATAGTTATCAACGCGCACGTCGTAGGCAGGGGTGTCGTAGACCTGGATGTCGTCGATTTCCCAGCTGTATCCCCACGTGCCGACCCAGCGGAAACGCACGTACACCATGCCTTGGTCGCCCGCGGCCTCCGTGATGTCCACCTCCACGATGGACGGGTTGTCGGTTTGGTCAGACGTCTCGTAGCCTGGGAACACTTCCCAGCGGCTCTGCACCGGACCGTCGCCGTAGTCCACCGTACCGGATGCTTCGTCAGCAGTTGCCACATCCGGCCAGTTCACGCCGTCGCGGCTGACTTCCACGAGGCACTTCTCGCTGTCGTCCGAAGCGCCGTTGTCCCAGCAGCGGTAGCGGGTCTCGAAGGAGATGGTCACGTAGGGGTGACCGGAGCAGTCGATGGCTTCTGCGTTTTGGAACCAGCAGTTCTCGACCCAAGCGGCGCTGTAGTTTGACTCTTGACCGAATTCGTCCGAATCCACGATGAGCCAGCCGTTGGTGTTGGTCGACGAGTTCAAGTCGCTGGCCGCCGTGCCGTCACCGCTTCCGCCTGCCCACTGGTTGTAAGGACCGATGGGGCCTTCCGTGGTGCACATGAAGTTGATGTCGATGCCTTCCCAAGGTGCACCTGCGATGTCGGAACCGTTGCCGAAGACCCAGTCTCCGCAGTTGTCGACGTTGCAGTCGTTGGAATAGATGATTTCACGATCACCTGTTTGTTGGGTGGTCATGCCGTCGACGCGGCGCGCTTGCGCGTCTTTTTGGTGGGCAACCGGCAAGATGCCTTGTGCCGTTGCACCTGCTGCCACCGCAAGGGCGAGGGCTGAGAGGTAGAATTGCTTCATAGAAAAGCGGTTTGGTTTGATTGTTTCGTCACAAATATACGCGTGCGAATTTATTGGCAAATTCACGCGAGGGCATCCATGAATGCGCTGATGGGCGGACAGGTGCAGACCAAATTCCGATCGCCATACGCATTGTCCACCCGCGCCACCGAACTCCAGAACTTCCGAACCCGCAGGTCCGCGGCCGGGTAGCACGCGGCTTCGCGCGAGTACGGGTGCGTCCATTCGCTCGCCGTCGCTTCGGCTGCCGTGTGCGGCGCCATCTTCAACACGTTGTCAACCGGGTCGGCCGAGCCGTCCTCGATGGCCCGGATTTCCTCCCGGATGGCCACCATGGCGTCCGCGAACCGGTCGAGCTCTTCGAGGGACTCGCTCTCGGTCGGTTCCACCATCAGGGTCCCTGCGACCGGCCAAGAGACCGTCGGGGCATGGAATCCGTAGTCGATCAAGCGCTTCGCGATGTCCATGACTTCGATGCCCGCGCTGTTCTTGAAGCCGCGGCAGTCCAGGATCATTTCGTGGGCGACCGTGCCTTGCGCTCCGAGGTACAGGATGTCGTAGGAACCCGCGAGGCGCGCGCGCAGGTAGTTCGCGTTCAGGATGGCCCATTCCGTGGAAGCGCGGAGTCCGGCTTCCCCGAGCATCTTGATGTAGGCGTACGAGATTTGGCATACCAGGGCGCTGCCATACGGCGCCGCGCTCACCGCATCAATGGCCTGCTCGCCGCTCACTTCCTGCACCGGATGGCCCGGCAAGAACGGCACGAGGTGGGCCGCCACGCCGATGGGACCCACGCCCGGTCCCCCACCCCCGTGCGGGATGGCGAAGGTCTTGTGCAGGTTCAAATGGCACACGTCCGCCCCGATGAGGCCCGGGCTCGTGAGCGCCACCTGGGCGTTCATGTTCGCCCCGTCCATGTAGACCTGCCCGCCGTGGGCGTGCACCACCGACGTCAGCTCGAGGATGCTCTCCTCGTACACCCCGTGCGTGGACGGGTACGTCACCATGATCGCTCCGAGGTGATCCGCATGCTCTGCGGCCTTCGCCTTCAAATCGGCCATGTCCACGTTGCCGTCGTCATCGCAACCGACCACGACCACCCGCATGCCGGCCATGACCGCGCTCGCTGGGTTGGTGCCGTGCGCAGAAGACGGGATGAGGCAGATGTCGCGGTGGTGATCCCCGCGGCTTTCGTGGTACGCCCGGATCACCATCAAGCCCGCGAATTCGCCTTGCGCACCCGAGTTGGGCTGCAGGGACACGCCGGCAAAACCGGTGATTTCAGCAAGGTCACTTTCGAGGTCGCCCAGCATTTCGCGGATGCCCTGCGCTTGGGCCGGCGGACAGAACGGATGCAGTTCCGCCAAGCCCGCGAAAGTGATGGGGATGAGTTCGGTCGCCGCGTTCAGCTTCATCGTGCACGATCCGAGCGGGATCATGGCGTGCACCAGGGACATGTCCTTGTTTTCGAGGTGCTTGATGTACCGCATCATCTCGGTTTCCGAGCGGTAGCTGTTGAACACCGGGTGGGTGAGGCAGCTGCTTTCGCGCCAAATCGACCCCAGGAACGGCCGTTCCACCTCCACCCCGCTCACACTGCTCACCCCGAAGACGCTGCACAGGTCCGAGAGGTCCGACTCGGTCATGCGTTCATGCACCGACACCCCCACGTGCTCTCCGTCCGGGAAGTACCGGAGGTTGATGCCACGGGACTCCGCCCGGGCGCGCAGGGCGTTCATGGCGTCCTCGCCGCCGTGCACCTTGATTTTCAACGTATCGAAATACGTGGGGTTGAGTTGAGTGCATTCCGCTGAGGCGTTCAACGCCACGTCGAGGGCACGGGCGCGGCCGTGGATGCGCTCCGCGATGGCACGGATGCCCTCCGGGCCGTGGTAGACCGCATACATAGAGGCCATGATGGCGAGCAAGGCTTGGGCCGTGCAGATGTTCGAGGTCGCCTTGTCGCGGCGGATGTGCTGTTCGCGGGTCTGCAAGGCCATGCGCAAGGCGGAAGCGCCGAGGCGGTCCTTCGACACGCCGATGATCCGTCCCGGGAAGTGGCGCTTGTACGACTCGCGCGCGGCGAAGAAGGCGGCGTGCGGACCGCCATAGCCCATCGGCACCCCAAATCGCTGCGTGTTGCCGACCACCACGTCGGCGCCCATTTCGCCGGGCGGCTTGAGCAGGGCGAGGGACATCAGGTCGGCTGCGACCACGGTTTGGACCCCCGCATCGTGCGCCCGGTGAATGAGGTCGGTCAAATCCTCCGCCACCCCGTTCGCATCCGGGTACTGCAACATCGCTCCGAAGACGCCCTCCGCCTCCATCACCATCGCCCCGCGCGCCACCACCTCGAGCTCGATGCCGAGGTACTTCGAGCGCGTGCGCAACAGCGCCAAGGTCTGCGGGAACACCGCCTCATCCACGAGGAACGTGTTCGCCCCGGCCTTCGCCTGCGCCCGCGGACGCGACGCGTACACCATGGCCATCGCCTCCGCCGCAGCCGTCGCCTCGTCGAGCAACGACCCGTTCGCCACCTCCATGCCGGTCAGGTCCGATACCATCGTTTGGAAGTTCAACAACGCCTCGAGCCGGCCTTGCGCGATCTCCGCTTGGTACGGCGTGTAAGCCGTGTACCAGCCCGGATTCTCGAGCACATTCCGCCGGATCACACTCGGCACTTCCGTCGGGTGGTACCCCATCCCGATGTAGTTCTTGAACAGCTGGTTCTTCGCCGCCAGCCCGCTGATGTGGTCCAAATACTGGGACTCCGTCAGCGGAGCCGACAACTTCAACCGCTCGCGCAAGCGGATGCCTCCAGGCACCGTGCGGTTGATCAATTCGTCCATCGCATCCACGCCGATTGCGCGGAGCATGGTGTCGCGGTCCGCTTCACGCGGTCCGATGTGCCGTGAGAGAAAACTGCCCGTGTTCATGTGTGCGGGGTTTTGCAGGTTTGACGTCCCAACAACTTGAGGTCAATTTGGGTTGCCAAATATACTTCGCATGGGGCCGATTGGTTGGTTCTCAGCTGTCAATTGCGCGGGGTTTCGGGCCAAATTTGCAGCATGCGCCTTCCCCGTCCCCTCCACCTGTCGATCGCCCTCGGTGGCGCAGTGGCCCCGGCCGTGCAGTGGGTGCTGCTCGGAGGCGGGGCGCGCGAGGCGTGGGTGCTGGGCGGACTCACGGGCGCGGTGACGGGGGCGACCTATTCGGTGCACCGGGTCGTCAAGGCCTGGCGGGCGCCTCAGGAACTGCAGCCGGAGCGGCGGGCCTTCCTCCAGCGGCACGGGGCCGGGCTCATCGGGGCGTGGGGGGCCGCGGTGCTGGCAGCGGCCTGTACGTTCATTGCGCACGCCCCGTCCCTCGTGGAGCGGCTGTTGCATCCCGTGCCGATGGGGCTCGCGGCGGTGGGGGCGGTGCTAACCTTGGGGTATGCGGTGCTGCCGTGGCGCGGGCGGGGCGGCGGGGCGCGGGCCGCGGGCCGCGAATGGCCCGGCGCGAAGTTGCCGTGGATCGCCCTGACCTGGGCCGCGATTTCGGTGCTGGGGCCGGCCTACTTGCTCGGGAGGCCGCCTTCGCCTTGGGCCGTCGCTGCCCAAGCGGCTTTCGTGGCCGGCATCACCCTCCCGTTCGACGTGCGGGACCTCGGCGTGGACGCCCCGTCGATGCGCACCCTCCCGCAGCTGCTCGGCCCGTCCCGCGCCATCCGGATCGCCCTCTGCCTGACGGCCTTCAGTGCGGCCGCCTTCCTCCTCGCCGACCCCGCCGCCGGCCGGTGGGTCGTCAGCGCCCTGACCCTGCTCATCCTCCCCTTCGGCGTCCGGCCGCGCCGGCCTTTCTACTACGACATCGTCCTCGACGGCCTGCTCGTGGCCCAGGGGCTCGCCCTGTTCTTTTGACCCGGGTCATCCGAAGGGCAGGCATTTCCTGCGAACTTAGCGGCTTCTCAGAACACCGCTTCGATGACCCCCGATTTCTCCCTCGACGCCGCCCGGGCCCTTGATGCCGCCGATCCGCTGAGCCGGTTCCGCGCCCAATTCCACATCCCACAACACGAAGGAGCGGACTGCATTTACCTGACGGGCAACTCGCTGGGATTGCAGCCAAAGGCCGCCGCGGCCGCGTTGCAAACCGAGCTCGACAGCTGGGCCGAACACGGGGTGGAGGGGCATTTCCGGGGCGCGCATCCGTGGGCGGATTACCACGAGCGGTTCGCGCGGGGTTTGGCCCACCTCACGGGCGCCCAGGAGCAGGAGGTGGTCGCGATGAATGCGCTGACGACGAACCTGCACTTGCTGCTGGTGAGCTTCTATCGGCCGGCGGCGGGGCGGCGCAAGATCCTGGCGGAGGCGAAGGCGTTTCCCTCGGACCGCTACGCCTTGGTAAGCCAAATCCGCTTTCACCACGGCGACCCCGCCACCGACCTCATCGAAATCGCGCCGCGCCCGGGCGAACACACCCTCCGCACGGCCGACATCCTTGAGGCCATCCGCGAAGCCGGCGACGAGCTCGCCCTGGTCATGATCGGTGGCGTAAACTACTACACGGGCCAGCGCATGGACATGGCGGCCATCACGGCCGAAGCCCACGCGGCCGGTGCCCTGTGCGGCTTCGACCTCGCCCACGCCATGGGCAACGTCCCGATGTCCCTCCACGACTGGGGCGTGGACTTCGCCTGCTGGTGCAGTTACAAGTACCTCAACTCGGGACCGGGCGCCGTC
>CBFHPD010000049.1:0-33228 GCA_965657495.1 uncultured Flavobacteriales bacterium | reverse complement strand
ACCCCGCAGCAATCCGGGAGTGTGTTGTCGAACGCGTTGCGTGCGGGTGTGGACAGCTACGTGAAGAAGAATTGCAGCATCGGTGAAGTCATGGAGGCCATTGAAGAGACAGCCACCGGTGGGCGTTTTTTCTGTGGCCAAATCCTCGAAGCCATTCGCCGCGAGAGCATCGACGTGGAAGACCTCACGGCTGTCGATTTCACCTGCGATCCCGTTGGTCTATCCTCCCGGGAAGCGGAGGTCATCACCATGATTGCGGAAGGCATGACCAATGCCCAAATCGCTGAACGGCTGTTCCTCAGCGCGCACACCGTGAACACGCACCGCAAAAACATCATGCAAAAACTCGGGGTGAACAACACCGCGGCCTTGGTGATGTACGCCGTCAAGAGCGGATTCACGAGCCCGAACCGCTTTTTGTTTCAACCTGCATGACTTAGGTTTCAACAAGCCGGTCGCCGCTCGTCATAATTCCTCCTAAAAGTCCAGCGAACGGCCCTTTGTACTTGGAACACGGCCGCTGAATTGCGACCTTTGCACGCGCTCAATGAAAGACTGCCATGATTGAAACCACCTCTTCCTTCAAGATCTCTCCGATTAGCCAATCGCGGTTGCCGCAAGTCGATTTCGACAACCTAACCTTTGGTCGGACTTTTTCCGACCACATGTTCACCATGGACTTTGAAGACGGGAAGTGGCAGCAAGGCCGAATTGAGCCCTACGGTCCCATGACCATGAGTCCGGCCTCCATGGTTTTCCACTACGGCCAGGCGATTTTCGAAGGCATGAAAGCGTATCGTCAAGCCGATGGATCGGTCTCTTTATTCCGTCCTGGCCGCAACATCGAGCGGTTCAACACCTCAGCGCTGCGGATGTGCATGCCGGAAGTCGATCCCCAAGTCTTCATGGACGCATTGGTCCAATTGGTGTCCATGGACCAAAATTGGGTGCCCGATGGCGATGGCGCGAGCCTCTACATCCGCCCGTTTATGATTGCAACCGACTCCTTTGTCGGCGTGCGTCCCTCGGAGCGCTACACCTTCAGCATCTTCACCTGCCCAGTGAATGCCTATTACAAAGACCCGGTCAAAGTGAAGGTCGAGACCAAATACACCCGTGCCGCCCCCGGGGGAACAGGCTATGCGAAAGCAGCGGGCAATTACGCCGCGGCGTTGTTCCCTTCGAAGTTGGCGCAGGAGCAAGGGTTCCACCAGCTCCTTTGGACCGATGCCATCGAGCATGCGTACATCGAGGAAAGCGGCACCATGAACGCCATGTTCGTCATCGACGGCACCTTGACGAGCCCGCACACCAGTGAGACCATCTTGTCGGGGGTCACGCGTGATTCCGTCTTCAAATTGGCAGCAGACCTCGGTATTCCAGTGGAGCAACGGCGGATTGGTGTGGAGGAATTGCGGGAAGGGCTTCGATCAGGTAAAATCACCGAGGCCTTCGGTGTGGGGACCGCTGCAACCATCGCGCCGATGGCTTTGGTTGCCTTTGAGGACGAACGGCTGGATTTGCCCGATTACAGCGAATGGAAAATCGCCCCTCGGATTTCAACTGAACTGGATGCGCTGCGCCGCGGTCACATTGAGGACCGATTCGGTTGGAACATACCGCTGTAATCCCTACATTTTCAGCATGAAGCAGTTCTTTTGGACATTCGCGCTCATGCTCACTGCGGCAGCGAAGTGCTACAGTCAATTCAGCGACGCGCCCATTGGAGTGGGGGCGACACCTTTTGCATTGGCCTCTGATTACCGCGCTTTGGGGTGGAATCCGAGCGCTTTGACGTGCAGCGGGCTGAACCCGGAACTGGTGGGCGCAGCCGCCTCCATCGAAGGGGCGTTTGGATTGGAATCGCGGTTGTTGGGACGAGAGGATTTGTGGGGCGATGTGTTCAACCGCACGGGCTACGAAGATTCGTGGCGCGGGCTGAGCCGGGATGAATGGGTGGATCGGCTCATTGACGAAGACATCCACACGTTTGCGAATTTCACAGTGGCGGGCACGTACCGCAGGGGAAAGAAGTGGGCCTTTGCCTACCGGTCGCGGCAGCAGTTTATGTCAGAAGCCCGGTTCGACTCCTTCACGGCTGAGACGTTGTTAGGGGGCGCACCGCAGGAAATCTTCTCGCATGTTTTGGTGGCGGACAGCTTGTTCAGTTTGGATGCCATCGATTTGGATACGATGGATTTGGCGAACCAAATCGTCAGCCTCATCCCTGCGGATGCCCTCGTTGGAGAACTGCTCGGAGAAACCCGCATCGGCTTCCAATACCTGCGTTCCCATGAGATCGGAATTTCGAAACAATGGGGAAGCGCTGAGAATTGGCAACTCCACACGGGCATCACGGGGCGCTTGTTGCTCGGGAATGGCTACTTCGAAATCCGGTCGGACGAGTCGGGTGAGTTGGATGCGTTTGGTGCGTTTTCTTCGGGCTTCAGCATTCCTCCCCTGGACAGCGTCTCGTTGTCTCCTACGTTGGAGGGCGTGCGCCAATGGGGACCGGTGGGGCAGGGCTGGAGTTTCGACCTGGGGGTCACCTTGCGCCACCCGGAAGGCCACTGGGTCGCCGCCTCTGTAACCAACATTGGCGCCATGGAGTGGCGGGGCGAGCGGTATTCGGTGGATGAAGCCCTGTCCAATTGGACAGCACAAGCCACGGGCCCCACTCAAATCATTGAACTCATGACAACCTCCATCGACCCCACGACCTGGTTCGACTTCGGTGTCAGTGAGGTTCGGACCATTCGGATGCCGGGGCGGGTGCACTTAGGAGGGGGGATGGTGTTGAGCGAAGACGTGCTGGTGGCGGCCGATGCAAGCTTCGACAACCGCGACCGCATCGGGGGCGTAGGGTCCCGGATTGGCGCGTCCATGGTGTTGCGGATGCTGCCCAATTGGCGCATCGACTTCGGAATGGCTCACCTTGCAGAGCGCGGCATGAAATTCCCTGCGGGAACCGCGTGGCGGTTCGAAGGCAGCGGCTTTGAAATCGGCATGCGGTTGGGGGACATTCAAGCCATTTGGAACAGCGTCCAATCGGACCTCAGTTCACAATTCTGCTTTGCGCGATGGACGTGGTAAGGACTTTTTTCAAGCGGGTGGTGGAAACCACCTTGGCACTCGGATTGTTGGTCCCATCGATGAATGCTCAAGAAATGGAAACAATCACACTGGGAGGAGGGTGCTTTTGGTGCATCGAAGCGGTTTACAACTCACTGAATGGCGTGGAGGCGGCGGTTTCCGGTTACATGGGAGGCCACATCAAAAACCCGGCATACCGCGAAGTGTGCACCGGCCGGACGGGCCATGCGGAAGTGGTCCACATCGCGTTTGACCCTTCGGTCTTGAGCTGGAACGATCTGTACGACGTCTTTTTCACAGCGCACGACCCCACCACCCTGAATCGCCAGGGAGCCGATGTGGGCACACAATACCGCAGCTGCATTTTTCACCACAGCGAAGCAGGAAGAACCGCTGCTGAGTCCGCGCTGGCGCGATGGAATGAGGTGCACGGCGGCAACGTCGTGACCACTTTGGAGGCGGCAACGGCGTTTTACCCGGCCGAAGACTACCACCAGCAGTACTTCGAACTGAACGGCGAAGCGCCGTATTGCCGCGCGGTGATTGCCCCGAAAATGAAAAAGGTGCAAACCCAGTTTGCACCTCTTTTCAAAGCGTATTGAACCGACTTCAGTTCCCGCCCTCGGCCTCAGCAATCTTTTCATCGAGGATGCGCTCAATGTCCTCCAATGCAGCGGCACTGAGGCGAGCATCCGCCTTCGCCAGTTTCTTCATCGTGCGGTACATCGCTGCTTTTTTGATCTCCATGGCCACGTAAACCGTGTACATGCCCTCGGCATTCAGGTATTTCTCTGAGCCGATGATGCGGATGTCCGCTAACGTGGTGTTGGTCACCTCGCGAACCAGGGTTTCAAAGCGCTCGATTGCCTCGTTCACATGCGCTCCCTGCACATCCTGGCTGTAGTTGTCGGTCACCACTTGGATGGTGGTTTGCAGTTGCTGCGCCAAACCGGTCCGCGCATCCATTTCCGCCTTGCTCTGGGCGATGGCGTCCTTGCTCGAAGTGGCCTTCCCGGTCGCTCGAAAATACCGGTTGTTGGACTCGTATTTGTTCCCGGTAAAGGGCTCTTTCACTTGGGTTCCCAAGGAATTGCTGCCGCCGCAGCCAGAGAAGCTGATGGCCATGATTGCCGCAAAGAAGAGGGCAAGGGAGGGATGAAGGAGACGGATCATCTTGGTTTGGTTTTTTCGAACGGTAACGAATACCGTGCCAAATGTAAGCAGCAGGCGCAGGATGAAGGCCGCGCCCTGCCTATTTTTGACTCATGCGTTGGCTTGACCAAATCAATACCGCCCTGCTGAACCGTAAACCCCCGGTCCATCGGAAGCCCCGGGGCACCAACTTGCAAGCCGCCCAGCGGGTCGCCGTGGTCTTCCATGCGACCAACGAACAGCGTTTCAAGGCCGCCAAGCGGTTCGCGCGCGAGCTCCAAAGCGAGTTCGGCATCCAGGAAGTCATGCGGTTCACGTGGGTCGATGCCAAGAAAGGGTTCGTACCCGTTTGGTTGGCCCAAAAAACGGACATCCGGTTCATTGCCGCGCACGATGTCAACCTGTTCGGTCACCCCGGCGGTGAGGCAGCCCCGTTTGTAGCTGCACCCTTCGACCTGCTCATCAACCTCGATGCCCCGCCCCCGCTTCCGTTGATGCACGTCATCCGTGATTCCCAAGCGGGCATGAAAGTGGGCCTGCGGCAGCCCATGCGCAACGAGGACTACGATGTCTTGTTCGAGTTGCGGCCTGACGAAAACGAGGCCGACCGCTGGCGCCGGATGTGCACCTTTCTATCCACGACTCAATTGACTTGATATGCATGCCTTTCCTTCTTTGTCCGGACACGGGGTCGCTCTGATCACACCGTTCACCGAATCCGATCAAGTGGATTTCCCCGCGCTGCAACGCATCATCGAACGGGGCATACAAGGCGGTGTGGACTTCTTCGTGGTCCTCGGACCAGGCGCAGAAGTGCGTTCCCTCGAAGGCATCGAACGGCAGCGCATCGTGGAATTTGCATTGGATGTGCTGCAAGGTCGGCGCCCGCTGCTCATGGGCGTTTCCGCCGGTTCCACCACCTCTACCATCTCCCGCCTCCGCAAGGCCCTTCCCGAAAACACCGGACCAGTGAACCGGATAAAAGGACTCGCGGGCGTGCTCTTGGAAGTCCCAAATGACCCCGGCATTCCGCAATCGGGACTTGTCAGCCACTTCCAAGCCGTTGCCGAATCTTCACCCCTTCCCATCATCTTGCACCAGCGAAAGGGGCCCAAAGGCTCCGGACTGCGCGCCGAATCCGTCATCAACCTCTCGAACCACCCCCAACTGGTGGCCTTCATGGATGGCCGGGTGGACCTCGCGCTGACGGGGGAAGTCATCCGGAACAAAGCGCCCGGCTTCCAGGTCCTCGTGGGCGACGATGTTTCTGCGCTGCCCGTCCTTGCGTTGGGCGGTGACGGCGCGGTTTCCACGATTGGCAATGCATTTCCGAAGGCGTTTTCGGATTTGGTAGGCCAAACCCAATTCGGGGACCTCACCACGGCGCGCTCCACGCACCATGCCCTCGCCCCCCTCATGCGGCGCCTCGAAAAGACCGCCACCGCCACCGGCATCAAGGCCGTGCTCGAAAATTTGGGCGTGTGCCGCGCCGATGTGCGCCTGCCGCTCTCGCGCATGCCCGAGATGGAAAACCGAGCGGTTTACCGCGCCATTGCCGACATGGATGTCCGCATTTCCGGCCAGTGATCAACCCCGTACCTGCAGCACCCGTTCGCTCGCCTCGGTGATGGCTTGTGCGTTCAGGCCGTACTTCTCCATGAGCTGAGCCGGGGTGCCGCTTTCGCCAAACTGGTCGTCCACCGCCACGTGCTCCATGCGCGCAGGATGGTGCTGCGCCAAGGTGCGCGCCACAATGCTGCCCAATCCGCCCGCGCGCTGGTGCTCTTCCGCAACCACAACGCGCCCTGTGCGTTTCACCGACTCGATCAACGCCGCTTCGTCGAACGGCTTGATGGTGTGGTAGTTGAACACATCCGCGTGGATGCCGCGTTCCCGAAGGGCCAAAGCCGCCTGTACGGCCTCCCAAACCAAATGCCCAGTAGCCACAAACGTCACGTCGTTGCCACTCATCAAGTTCTGGGCCTTGCCGATGGTGAACGGCGCGTCCTCCTTCATGAAAATCGGCACCGATGGCCGGCCAAACCTCAGGTACACCGGGCCATGATGGTCCACCAGCGCTTCTGTGGCTTGCTTGGTTTGGTGGTAGTCCGCCGTGCAAATGACCGTCATGTTCGGGAGCATGGCCATCATGCCGATGTCCTCGAGGATTTGGTGGGTGGCCCCGTCCTCGCCGAGGGTCAAGCCCGCGTGGGAGGCACAGATCTTCACGTTTTTGTCCGAGTAGGCGATGGATTGTCGGATTTGGTCATACACCCGGCCGGTGGAGAAATTCGCAAACGTACCGGTGAACGGGATCTTGCCACCGATGGTCATTCCTGCCGCGAGGCCCATCATGTTCGCTTCGGCGATGCCCACTTGGTAGAAGCGGTCGGGGAAGGCGTCTTTGAACGCATTCATCTTGAGTGATCCGGTCAAATCTGCGCACAGGCCCACTACGTGCTCGTTGCGCCGTCCGACCTCGAGCAATCCCGCTCCGAAGCCGCTCCGGGTGTCTTTTTTCTCAGTTGGGGTCGTGCTGGAGATGAATCGTGAATCAACCATGGGTGGTGAGATTGGTGGTGTTTCCTGAAGAAATGGTGAACGTCCGTTGGACGGAAAGGTCGGTGGAAGTGGCTCCGCGGGCTCGGAAGACCAAATGGTAGCGCCCAGGCTGCAGAACGTACCGCCCCGACGGGTTGTTCGCTTCGAACTTGATGACGGTGGCGCCCGCGTCGTCCAAAATGGCCCCGTAACCGGCCGCACCCGTATCCAACACGAGGTCGCCCGGTGCGGCAATTTCCACGGGAACCACGCGCCCGGTTTGGACCTGCACATCCCGCACCCAAGTCGGCGGCACCGTCGGGAACCGCAAGTCGTACCGTCCGTTGAGGACTTTCAAATCCGCCCCGAGCGGGTGCGAATGGACCGGCGTGCAGCCGTCCATGGCGTACACGTCCACGAGGAAGTCGCCGTAGGGGTTGCGGGTGTTGCGGGCAAAGCCGGTTTGCAGCACGCCCTGCCCCGCGTTGGGGAAGATGATGCGGTTGTGGTCCCGGGCGTTCAAGCGCACGGAATCCAAGGTCATCGGGGGGATGGTGTGGGCCGTGACCCGGTAGGTGGGGATGGGGTCGACGTGCAAGGTGTCTGGCAAGCCGCGTTTGTTCAAGGTGTGGACAAACCGCTCCAGCGTCGCCCCGGAGTGGGCGTCCTCGAAGGTGATGGCCACGTTGGTTTCGAACACGGGCGGGGTTTGGCCTGTGGCCGCTTGCGCAATCAAATCCACTTCCACCGTCGTGTCGTGCATGGCCTGTTCGATGACGATGTCCAACACTTCGCGGAACGTGTCGGTGTCGGTGGCGTCGAAGTAATTGCCCACGCACCGGAATGTTTCCTTGAACTGGTCGTCCAAACCGATGCCAATGATGAATGGCTTGACGATGATGTTCTTCTCTTGCAAAGCCCGCGAGACGGCACACGGATCGCCATCACACGCCTCGATGCCGTCGGTGATGAGGATGATGACGTTGCGGCCTCGGCTGTCGGTGAAATCGTTGGCGGCGAGCTCCAAGGAATGCGCGATGGGAGTGGTGCCGCGGGCTTGGATCCGCTTCAGGGCTGTGCGGATGTGCATGTTGTTGCCCGAACCGATGGGGACCACCAACTCGGTGTCGTCGCAATCTTGCTCGCCTTGTACAAAGGTGGTTTGGTGGCCATAAACCCGAAGGCCCAGCTCGAGGCCGTCGATGCCGTAAAGCTCGTTCAAGGCCTCGCCAAGGAGCCGCGTGGCCGCTTCAATCTTGCGGGTGCCGCCCCAGAACGCGTTCATGCTGTTCGACGCGTCGAACACAAAAAGCAAGCGGGTGGGTTCGTCCAATTCGCCAAGCTCGGCACGCACGGACTGCGCCTGCCCGAAGACGGACAAGCTAGCCGCGAGGAACAAGGCCGTGGCAACGAACCCGCGCATCAATAATCCCCGAGGGTTTCAGGAATTTGAGCCAAGGCAGCAACCAATTGCTCGTCGTTCGGTGCAATGCCGTGCCAGTGGTGGGTGCCTTCCATGAAGTCCACTCCGCGGCCCATGGCGGTCTCCATCAGCACGACGGTGGGAATGCCTGCGCCGCGCGCAGCGTCCGCTTCCTGGATGACGCGGTCGAGGTCCGCAAAATCGTGGCCGTTGCACGCAAGGACGCGCCACCCAAATGCCTTCCACTTGGCAGCCAAATCGCCCAAGGAGAGCACATCGGCAGTGGGGCCATCGATTTGCTGGCCGTTGCAGTCGATGAAGCTCACGATGTTGTCGATGCGGTGGTGGGCAGCGTACATGGCTGCTTCCCAGATTTGGCCTTCTTGCAACTCCCCATCCCCATGCAAGGTGAACACCGTGCGGTCATCGCCATTCAGCCGCTTCGCTTGAGCGGCGCCCAATGCCACGCTCAGGCCTTGGCCCAGGGACCCCGAAGCGACCCGGATGCCCGGCAAGCCTTCCTCCGTGGCCGGGTGGCCTTGCAAGCGCGTGTTCAGCTTGCGGAACGTGGCGAGCTCAGCGACCGGGAAGTAGCCCCGCCGCGCCAGCACACTGTACCACATCGGGCTGATGTGGCCATTTGAAAGGAAAAACAGGTCCTCACCGGTGCCGTCCATGTTGAACGGTTCTGGCACGACGTGCATCCGATCGAAGTAAAGTTTGACAACCAAGTCCGTGCATCCAAGGGATCCGCCAGGGTGGCCGGAAGCAGCGCCGTGGACCATGCGAACGATGTCGCGTCGAACTTGTTGAGCAATGGCTGTGAGGTCGTGGGACATGTGGGAGGTGTTTGCGCGGCAAAAGTACCGCGGGATGTGGGAAATCCGACGCGGTGTGAATAAGGTGTGCGCAAGTGGTGGGGCAAGTCAGATTTGGCGCATCACATCGTACCTTCGTGGCCTCAAAACCCGCTACACATGGCCCTGAAATGTGGCATTGTCGGATTGCCCAACGTCGGTAAATCCACCCTGTTCAACTGCTTGAGCAACGCGAAGGCGCAAAGCGCGAACTTTCCATTCTGCACCATCGAGCCCAACGTCGGGGTCATCACCGTGCCCGACGCGCGGCTCAACAAGCTCGCCGAACTGGTCGAGCCTCAAGCCGTTCAACCCACCACCGTGGAGATCGTGGACATTGCAGGGCTGGTGAAGGGTGCGAGCAAAGGGGAGGGGCTGGGCAACAAGTTCCTGGCGAACATCCGGGAGACCGACGCCATCCTGCACGTGCTCCGCTGCTTCGACGACGGCAACGTGGTGCACGTGGATGGCAGCGTGGACCCCTTGCGCGACAAGGAAGTCATCGACATGGAGCTGCAGCTGAAGGACTTGGAGTCGGTGGAGGCGCGGATGCAAAAAGTGAAGAAGGCCGCCGGCACCGGGGACAAGGATGCGAAGAAGCTGCTCGATTTGTACACCAAATTGCACGAATCTTTGTCTGCCGGCACATCTGCGCGTGCCGTGGAGGTCGACGAATCCGAGCAGGTCGCGTTGCAGGAACTGCAATTGCTGACGGCGAAACCGGTGCTCTACGTATGCAATGTGGACGAGGGCTCGGTCGTGGACGGCAATGCACACGTCGAACGCGTGCGGGAAATGGCGGCGGCCGAAGGGGCGGAGGTCATGCTCATCGGGGCGGCCATCGAGGCCGACATTGCCGAACTGGAGGACGTCGAGGAGCGAACGGAATTCTTGGCCGATCTCGGCCTTCAAGAGCCCGGGGTAGCTAAACTCATCCGAGCCGCCTACGCCTTGCTCAACCTGCAGACGTATTTCACGGCTGGCGTGAAGGAAGTCCGGGCTTGGACCATCAAGCGCGGTTTCACGGCGCCGGAGGCTGCGGGCGTCATTCACACCGACTTTCAAAAGGGATTCATTCGCGCCGAAGTCATCGCTTACGATGATTTCGTTCAATACGGGTCGGAAGCAGCGGTGAAAGAGGCGGGCAAGTTGAAAGTCGAAGGAAAGGAGTACATTGTGCAAGATGGCGATGTCATGCACTTTCGATTCAATGTCTAAAACAGTCCAAACCGCAGTAGCCACAGGACTCACTGCAGTTGCGCTGTTGTGCGGTTGCGCAAGGCCCACACCTGCTGAAGCGCCCGCCTCGGAGGACTTCCCCGCGGCCATTGCGGCGGCGATGGCCGCTCAAGAAGATGCGTGGAATGCAGGAAGCATCGCCACCTTCATGTCCGCCGGCTATTGGCAAGACGAACGGTTGATGTTTGTCGGCAGCCGCGGCCTCACTTATGGGTACGAGCCGGTGTTGGCGAATTACTTGAAGTCCTATCCCGACGGGGCCGCACGGGGTCAGTTGGATTTCGAAAACTTGGAGTGGGTTCCGATGGGAAGCGATTTCGGGCTGCTGGTCGGGAAGTGGGCGCTGGATCGGGACGAACCGCTCGAGGATGTCAGTGGCCACTACAGCTTGATTTGGAAGCGCTTCCCGGAAGGGTGGCGGATCATCGCCGACCACAGCAGCTGATGTCGTACCTGTTACCAATTGTGGGGGTCACCCTTTGGGCATCGTTCAAGGGCTTCAAAGACAACCGATTCCGCAACCGGTGGCTGCTCGTGCCGTACCGCGTCCATTACGAACGGGAGTGGCAGCGGCTCTTGACCCATGGGTTCATCCATGCCGACACCACGCACTTGTTCCTGAATGTCTTCGTGCTGTGGCAATTCGGCGGAGCAGTGGAAGACGCCTTGCGTTATGGGGAGTTGGACTCGCCGTTGCTTGGATTGAGCGGCCAATGGACGTTCGCCCTTCTTTATTTCGGTGGAATGATCGCGGCGGGCTTGCCTGCGCTGAACAAACACAAGGACAATCCGAATTACGCGTCGCTCGGAGCCAGTGGCGCCGTCTCAGCGGTGTTGATGGCGTACATCTTGTTGTACCCCACCCACCAGTTGCTGCTGTTTTTCATCATCCCCATGCCCGCCGTGGTGGCTGGCGTCCTGTTCTTCGTGTACGAATCGCACATGAACCGGAAAGGGCGCACGGGCATCGCCCACGACGCGCACCTCGTGGGCGCCGCGTTTGGTGCCGCCCTGATGTTGGCATACGACCCCTCGCTGCTGGCTTCTGCCTTGGAGGCGCTGCGGACCGCTTGGGCCGGCCTTTGGTAGGTCAGTCTTCTGCAGCGGGGACCAATCGGTAAACGTCTTCGTTCTTGCGCTTCATGTAATACCGCTCCCGGGCAAACCGCTCGAGCGCTGCCTCGTCGTGCATCAGCTCGTCCAAGTCCGTCCGCACCTGCTGGGCGTCCGATTCCACCCGGCGCACTTCTTGCTTCAGTGCGTTCACTTCACGCGCCGTTTGCAAGATGTGAATGAGGTCGATGTCCGCTGCGAAGGTCACCCACACGAACGCAACGAGGGATGTCAATCCATATTTGGATTGCATCCCCCGTAAAATGCGGCGCTTGATCGCTTTGGCGTTCATGCTTTTTTGTCCGGCTTGCCTTTGCCTTTCACAGGACCTTCGAGCGCCTCCTCAGCGCCGTTGGGCATTTTCAAGAACCCGCCTTTGACCACGTCAAACTTCAATCCGTCTTTGCCTTTCCGGTAGCCCGCTTTCAACAAATCGCCTTCCTCCATTTCCGCGTTGATGATCTGCTCGGCCATGGGGTCCTCGAGGTGCTTCTGGATGGCGCGCTTCAGCGGACGCGCACCGTACTTTTCATCGTAGCCGTTGTCCACGAGGAAATCCTTGGCAGCCTTCGTGATCTCGATGCCGTAGCCGAGGCCTTCGATGCGCTTGACGAGCGAGGCCAACTCGAGGTCGATGATTTGGTGGATGTCCTCGCGCTTCAAGCTGGAGAACAAGACCACGTCGTCGATCCGGTTCAAGAACTCCGGGGAGAAGGCGCGCTTCAGTGCGGTCTGGATCACGCTGTTGCGGTTCGCTTCCTCATTCGCCTCGCGGGCTGAAGTGCCGAATCCAACCCCCGAACCGAAGTCGGCCAACTGCCGCGCTCCGATGTTCGACGTCATGATGATGATGGTGTTGCGGAAGTCGATTTTGCGGCCGAGGCTGTCCGTCATTTGGCCATCATCCAACGCTTGCAACAACAGGTTGAACACATCCGGATGGGCTTTTTCAATCTCATCGAGCAAGATGATGGAGTAGGGGCGGCGGCGCACCTTTTCGGTCAACTGCCCGCCTTCTTCGTAGCCCACATAACCGGGAGGGGCTCCGATCAACCGGCTCACGGCGAATTTCTCCATGTACTCGGACATGTCGATACGGATGAGCGCTTCTTCGCTATCGAACATGAACCGCGCGAGCACCTTTGCCAGCTGCGTCTTACCGACCCCCGTGGGGCCGAGGAAGATGAACGAACCGATGGGCTTGTTGGGATCCTTCAGGCCCGCCCGGTTCCGCTTGATGGCGCGGGCGACCTTGACGATGGCTTCATCCTGGCCGATGACTTGACCTTGCAAATCTTTGTCCATCCTGGCCAGCTTGCCGCTTTCCTTCTCCGCGATGCGCTGCACAGGGATCCCGGTCATCATGGCCACTATGTCGCCCACGTGCTCCTCTGTCACCGTCACGCGTTGGTTCCGGCTCTCTTCTTCCCACTGTGCTTTTGCGGCCTCGAGGTCGTTGAGCAGGGTGCGTTCGCGGTCGCGCAGTTTCGCCGCTTCTTCATACCGCTGGCTGCGCACCACCTTCGTCTTTTCGTCCTTGATGTCCTCGATCTCCGCTTCGATTTTCAAAATGGATTCTGGGACGTGAATGTTGTTCAAGTGCACGCGGCTGCCCACTTCATCGAGTGCGTCGATGGCTTTGTCCGGCAGGTGCCGATCGGTGATGTAGCGCGCCGTCAGCTTCACGCACGCGTCGATGGCTTCATCGGTGTACGCCACGCTGTGGTGCTCCTCGTATTTGTCCTTGATGTTGTTCAAAATCTGAACCGTCTCCTCGATGGTGGTGGGCTCCACAATGACCTTCTGGAAGCGGCGCTCGAGGGCTCCGTCCTTCTCAATGTGCTGGCGGTATTCGTCGAGGGTGGTCGCGCCGATGCATTGGATTTCTCCACGGGCCAAAGCCGGTTTGAACATGTTGCTCGCATCGAGCGAACCACTCGCGCCCCCCGCACCGACAATGGTGTGGATTTCGTCGATGAAGAGGATGACGTCCGGCGACTTTTCCAGCTCGTTCATCACGGCCTTCATCCGCTCTTCGAACTGCCCTCGGTACTTCGTGCCCGCCACAAGCGAAGCCACGTCGAGCGTCACAATGCGCTTGTTGAACAAGACGCGCGATACCTTTTTTTCCACGATGCGCAACGCCAAGCCTTCTGCGATGGCGCTCTTGCCCACACCGGGTTCGCCGATGAGGATGGGGTTGTTCTTCTTCCGGCGGCTCAAGATTTGGGACACCCGCTCAATCTCTTTCTGGCGGCCCACGATGGGATCCAAGCGGCCCTCTTCAGCCATCTTGGTCAAATCGCGACCGAAGTTGTCCAAAACAGGCGTCTTGCTCTTCGGGTCCACCTTGCGGCCCGCACTGCCGGAACCTCCGCTGCCGGGGCCACCGCCCATGCCCGGAATATCATCGTCTTCGTCGCCCATGCCGGTGGACTCGGCGCGCGGGTTCAAATCGGAACGCCCGCCTTCCTCATTCAAGAGGTTTTCGTATTCTTCTTTAGCCACGTCGTATTCGATGTTGAATGCATTCAAGGATTTAGTCGCCACGTTGTCCTCGTCTTTGAGGATGCTCAACAACAGGTGCTCCGTTCCGATGGTGCCGCTTTTGAACACCTTGGCCTCGAGGTAGGTCACTTTCAGCACGCGCTCAGCTTGCTTCATGACCGGGATGTTGCCCGAGCCTACGGATTTGCCCGCAGTAGGACGGATGCTGCTCTCCACGACCTTGCGCAGCTTTTGCAAGTCCACGTTCAAGGTCTCCAGGATGCGCACGGCCGTGCCTTCTCCTTCTCGGATGATGCCGAGCAGCAGGTGCTCGACGCCGATGTAATTGTGCCCCAATCGCAGGGCTTCTTCGCGGGAGTATGAAATCACGTCCTTGACGCGCGGTGAAAATTTTGCATCCATGGTGGAGGGCTCGGTTGAGTACGTTTCTGCTTACGCCAAATCCAAGCGCAAGGTTTCGTAGGGTTAAAGCTACGCCCCGTCTTCGGCAAAGACCTTGCCGTTTCCATGGTTTTTCCACAGGCCAAAACCCAATTTTGTGAAGAATTGACGTCCGTCCGCCGGCCAACACGCTGCATCCGGATGTATTTTCGTTCATTCGACTGCCCGCGCGGACGCGAGGCGGCATGAACAGAACCTGACAACATGGCAGAAGGAGAGAAAATCGTTCAGATCAACATTGCCGATGAGATGAAATCCGCCTACATCGATTATTCGATGTCGGTCATCGTCTCACGGGCACTGCCGGACGTACGAGATGGATTGAAACCGGTGCATCGCCGGGTATTGTATGGGATGTTGGACCTCGGCGTTTTGTCGAACCGGGCCCACAAGAAGTCCGCGAGGATCGTCGGTGAGGTCCTGGGTAAATACCACCCGCACGGGGACAGTTCTGTTTACGACACCATGGTGCGGATGGCCCAAAGCTGGTCCCTGCGCTACCCGATGGTCGACGGGCAAGGAAACTTCGGGAGCGTCGACGGGGATAACCCCGCCGCCATGCGTTACACCGAGGCCCGCTTGCGCAAGGCCGCCGAGGAAATGCTCGCGGACCTCGACAAAGAGACCGTCGACTTCCGTCCCAACTTTGACGAGAGCCTGAAGGAACCCACTGTTCTGCCCTCAAAACTCCCGAACTTGCTCATCAACGGGGCGAGCGGCATCGCGGTCGGCATGGCCACCAACATGCCGCCGCACAACCTGACGGAGGTGGTCAACGGCGCGGTGGCCTACATCGAGAACAACGACATCACGGTCGATGAGCTGATGGAGCACGTCCAGGCGCCCGACTTCCCCACCGGTGGCATCATCCACGGAGTCGACGGCGTGAAAGAGGCGTTCCACACCGGCCGCGGGCGGGTGGTCGTACGCGGACGGGCCGAGATTGAGGAACTGCCTTCCGGACGGGAACAAATCATTGTGTCCGAGATCCCGTACATGGTCAACAAGGCGGACATGGTGCGGAAGACGGCCGAATTGGTCAACGACAAGAAGATCGAAGGCATTTCGGAAATCCGCGACGAATCGGACCGGAACGGCATGCGCATCGTCTACGAAATCAAGCGCGATTCGATGGCCACCGTGGTCCTGAACAAGCTGTATAAGTACACAGCCTTGCAAAGCACCTTCTCGGTCAACAACATCGCCTTGGTGGCCGGGCGCCCGCAGCTCCTGAATTTGAAGGAGCTCATCCGCCACTTCGTCGAGCACCGCCACGAAGTGGTCACCCGCCGCACCCAGTACGAACTCCGCAAGGCCGAAGAGCGGGCGCACATCCTGCAGGGACTGATTATCGCACTCGACAACATCGACGAGGTCATTTCGCTCATTCGCGCGAGCGCCACGCCGGACGAGGCGCGGACGGGCTTGATGGACCGGTTTGGCCTCAGCGAAGTCCAAGCGAAAGCCATCCTGGACATGCGGCTGCAGCGCTTGACCGGACTCGAACGCGACAAGCTGCGCGCTGAATACGACGAGTTGATGACCTTGATCGCGGATTTGAAGGACATCCTGGACCGTTTCGAGCGCCGGATGGAAATCATCACGGCGGAGCTCATCGATGTGCGGGACCGCTTCGGCGACGACCGCCGCAGCAGCATCGAGCTGAGCAGCGCTGATGTGAGCATGGAGGACCTGATTGCCGACGACCAAGTCATCATCAGCATCAGCCACGCCGGATACATCAAGCGCACACGCCTCGCGGAATACCGGTCGCAGAGCCGGGGTGGAGTGGGGTCGAAAGGCGTGTCTACGCGGGACGAGGACTTTGTGGAGCACATTTTTGCGGCCACCAATCACAACTGGCTGCTCATCTTCACAGCAAACGGCCGGTGCTTCTGGATGCGCATTTACGAAGTGCCAGAAGGGTCGAAGTCTTCGAAAGGACGGGCCATCCAGAACCTCATTCAGCTGGAGCCGGGAGATAAGGTATTGACCTACATCCCCGTGATCGATTTGAAGGACCGGGAATACGTGGAGAACAACTTTGTGGTGTTGGCGACGAAGAAGGGGCTGATCAAGAAGACCACGCTCGCCGCCTATTCGCGCCCACGGGCGAATGGCATCAACGCCATCACCGTGCGCGAAGGGGACGAACTCTTGACGGCACGCTTGACCGACGGAAGCAACGAAATCATCATGGCGTTGCGCTCCGGCAAGGCCATCCGCTTCAACGAATCCACTGCGCGTGCAGTGGGCCGGACCGCAATGGGCGTCAAGGGCGTCACGCTCGGGCACGACCAGGACGAGGTCATCGGCATGGTGTGCGTCCGGGATACGGCGTCGGAGATTTTGGTCGTGTCAGAAAACGGATACGGCAAGCGCAGTCCGGTCGAAGATTACCGCATCACCAACCGCGGCGGAAAGGGGGTGAAAACCCTGAACATCACTGAGAAAACGGGCGAACTCATCAGCATCCTCAACGTCACGGACGAAGATGACTTGATGATCATCAACCGGAGCGGCATCACCATCCGAACGGGCGTTGAAAGCCTGCGCGTGATGGGCCGCGCCACCCAAGGGGTGCGCCTGATCCAGCTGCGCGGCAAGGACACCATCGCGTCCGTTTGCCGGGTTCCCAAGACCGACGATGATATACCGGAAGGCGAGGAAGGTGCCGTGGAGGGAACGGCAGGAGAGGAGTGATGCGATTTGGCACATTCCTTGTCACCCCCTGATGAATTCATACTTTTGCACGCAAAATGCACAACCACCTGATGAAACAATTCCTGACCATCTGCATGACGCTGGTCGCCTTCACGGCCTTTGGCCAAAAGGAGGTCGTCTCCGCGTACAACGCAAACAAAAGCGGCAACTACGCTGAAGCAGTGACCTACATCGAGCAAGCGTTGCTCAACGAAAAGGCCGTTGCCAAAGAAAAGACCTGGCGTTATCGCGGCGACATTTATGTGAACGTAGCAAAGGACCCGGAGTTGTTCGCCACCTACCCGAGCGCCATCCAATTGGCCTACGAGTCGTATATGAAGGCCCGCGAATTGGACACGAAGGGGTCTTACGAGCGGGAAATCACGAGCGGTTTTGGTCAAGCACAAGCCGTGGCCCTCGACAACGCCATTGAGAACTACAACAACGGAGTCTACATGATAGCCGGCGGGTTTTTCGACATGAGCACGGTGATTTCTGAATCGTTCTCCATCGTCGACACCATGGCAATTTTCAATGCAGCGCTCTGCTACGAAAAGGCGGGGGCTGTGGATTTGGCCATCGAACGTTACCAGCAATCCGCAGAAATTGGCTACCAGGTACCGAATGTCTACCTGTTCATGGCGACCATCTTGCGCAATGCGGACCGCAAGGAAGAGGCGCTGCAGGTGTTGCAGAACGCCCGCGTCAACTACCCGCGCGAGCAAAGCATCATCATTGAAGAGCTGAACATCTACCTGGAAAACAAAGAATACGATCGCGCCCTTGAGAACCTGACGGTTGCGGCTGAATTGGACCCGACCAATGAGGTGCTTTGGTTCAGCTTAGGAAGCGTGCATGACAACTTGGGGAATGTGGAGGAAGCGCAGACGGCCTACTTGGAGGCCATCGCGTTGAAGCCGGACTACTTTGATGCCAACTACAACGTGGGCGCCATGTTCTTTAACCAGGCCGTGCAGGAGACGAACGTGGCGAACGACATGTGGAAGCCGCGCATGAGCAAGGAGGAAGAAGCCGAACAGTTGTCGCACGAAACCCGGGCGAAGGAATTGTTCGGGCAGGCCAAGCCTTATTTGGAAGCGGCGCGTGCGTCGAACCCGGAAGACATGGATACCCTGCGCAGTTTGCGCGACATCTACACACGCACCGGTGAAGACGACAAGATGCTCGAGGTGTCGAAGATCCTGAACGGGCAGTGAGGGGCATTTGACCGCGCATGTTGAGCGCGCATATCAACGAATGAGTGAGGGCGTCGGATTCGGCGCCCTTCTCTTTTGTCCGAAATGCTATTTTACATAATGTTTATTATCACGCAAAAGGGGCTTTAACCATTTGGTGCGTGGTATCCTTGTTGTTAAAGATGTTGCGTGAACCGATTAAAGGACGATATTGTTCCCATCTCTATGCAAGCCTATTCATCGCACAGCGAACCCAGCGCCATTGTCATCGGTGCAGGGTTTGCGGGCATCGCAGCCGCCACCTCATTGGCCGCGAAAGGTCACCGGGTCACCGTCGTTGAACGCCATGATCTCGCGGGTGGCAGATGCCGCGTATTCAAGACGGACGGATTTACATTCGATATGGGCCCAAGTTGGTACTGGATGCCGGACGTTTTCGAGGAGTATTTCGCGATGTTCGGCTCGGATGTGCAAGCAGAATTGAACCTGGTCCGGTTGGATCCTTCTTATAAGGTGTGGTTCTCGGATGGACCGTGGGCCGTTGAAGCCAACTTTGAAAAGTTGCAAGCGCAATTTGAGGCGCTCGAGCCGGGGGCCGGCGCGAAGTTGGTGGAGTTCATGGCGGAGGCCCAAGTGAAGTACGACATCGGCATGGGCCAATTTGTGCGGAAGACAGCGCATTCGCCGCTGGAGTTCGCCCAAGCGTCGACGTTGTACAATGCGACGAAGTTGACCTTGTTCAAGTCATTCAGCGAGCACGTTCGGGCGTATTTCAAGCACCCGAAAATTCTGCAACTGATGGAGTTTCCGGTTTTGTTTTTGGGCGCCAAACCCGAGCAAACCCCTGCCCTGTACAGCCTCATGAACTACGCCGACACCATGCTCGGCACGTGGTACCCCATGGGCGGCATGCACGAAATCATCCGGGCGATGGTGCGCGTGGCCGAGCGGCACGGCGTGGCGTTCCGTTACAACACTGAAGTGGAATCCATCCTCGTGGAAGACCGCGCAGCAGCCGGCATTTTGCTGAAATCCGGTGAGCGGTTGATGGCCCGGACGGTCATTGCTGGCGCGGATTACCACCACGTGGAGCAGCAGCTATTGCCAGCTGCCTACCGCCGCTACGACGAAGCGTACTGGGACAAACGCACCATGTCACCGAGCTCCTTGCTTTTCTACGTTGGCATCGACCGCAAGGTGCCGGGGCTGGAGCACCACAACCTCTTTTTCGACACGCCATTTGGCCCGCATGCGGCGACGATATACGACAGCCTTGAATGGCCCGAAGATCCGCTTTTCTACGTCAGTGCCCCGTCGGTGACCGATCCGAGCGTGGCACCGGAGGGCTGCGAGAACCTGTTTTTCCTCATCCCAGTGGCTCCCGGATTGAACGATGAACCAGGGCTGCGGGACCGTTACTTCAATGAGCTCGTGGACCGGTTGGCTGCCCACACGGGCGTGGACATCCGGTCGCACATCGTGTACCAGCGGAGTTTTGCGCACGAAGAGTTCACCGCGGATTATTCGGCCTACAAGGGCAATGCCTACGGTTTGGCCAACACCCTGAAGCAGACCGCTTTCATGAAGCCGAAGATGCGGAGCAAACTGCCAGGGCTGTTTTTCACCGGACAACTCACCACACCCGGCCCCGGTGTGCCCCCGAGTTTGATCAGCGGTGACGTAGCAGCCAATGAAGCCCACCGCTATTTGAAGCGCGTGGGTGTTGAACCAGAAGCCGCCGTCATCGGTTAATTCCCCGTCATGGATAAAATCGCCTTATACGAGTCGGTCTGCCAAGCGTGCAGCGTACGTACAACGCGGAGCTACAGCACGTCTTTCAGCCTGGGCATCCGTTTCCTTGCGCCTTCTGTGCGGGATGCGGTCTACGCCATCTATGGATTCGTTCGCTTTGCCGATGAGATTGTGGACTCGTTCCACGACCAAAACCAGCGCGAACTCTTCGACGAGTTCAAGGCGGACACAAACAAAGCGATTGAACGCAAGTTCAGCATGAACCCGATCCTCCAGTCGTTCCAGTGGGCGTACCACACCTACCACATCGACATGGAGCACGTGGACTTGTTCCTCCGGAGCATGGAGTGGGACCTCGATCGCCAAACCTATGACCGAGAAGGATTCGAGGAGTACATCGTCGGATCGGCTGAAGTGGTGGGACTCATGTGCTTGCGCGTTTTCGTCAACGGCGACGACGCCATGTACCAGGGCCTCCTCCCTCCTGCTCGCCGATTGGGCGCCGCATTCCAAAAAATCAATTTCCTGCGCGACTTGCACGCGGATTACAAGGAAATGGGTCGGATGTACTTCCCCGGTGTGGACATGGCGGCCTTCAACGACCAAACCAAGGCCCACATTGAGTCGGAAATTGCGGCCGATTTTGAAGCGGCCTACGCCGGCATCGTCCAGCTGCCCAAAGAAAGCCGCCTCGGGGTCTACGTGGCCTACGTCTACTACACGCGCCTGTTCCAAAAAATCCGGCAGCTGCCCAGTGAGCGCATCCTCGAAGAGCGCATTCGGATACCGAACCGCAGGAAGGCTACCCTCTTCTTCGGCTCGTTTGTGCGGCACCAGCTGAACCTCCTTTGATGGCGCGAACGGCGTTGCTGCTGTGCGGCTTGTTGACCCCAGCCTGCCTCGTCCTGGCGCAGGGTCCTTGGCTGAGTGCCTACCAAACCGTCTGTGAAGGTTGGGAGGACGAGGCCGTCGCAGCGCATTTCCTCGATTTCTGTACGTCCAGCGATGCGCAAGGCATCACGCCGGACGAGGTGCTCGGTTTCCGTGCTGCGGCTGAGTTGATCCACGCAAGCCACGGCTGGAACCCCATCGCACAATGGAACACCTTTGTGACTTGGCGGGACACCTTGGAGGCGGCCATCGAACGTTCCCCGGACTCCCCCACCCTGCGGCTCATCCGATTGGGCGTCCAAGACAATGCCCCGCGGTTTTTGGGGTATTTCCGGGAAATCGAAGGGGATCAAGCGCGTTGCGAGCGGGCGCTGTCAGACGGGGTTTGGCGCGCCCACCTTACCTTTGAACAGTTTGTAAAAGAGACCTTGAACGACTGACGAACGGCGCGATGGAACACGTCATTTTAGTGAACGAACAGGACGAAGCGGTGGGCACGATGGAGAAGATGGAGGCCCATGAAAAGGGAGTGCTGCACCGCGCGTTCTCCATATTCCTGTTCAATTCTGCGGGGCAATTGCTGCTGCACCAGCGTGCGCGGTCGAAATACCATTCGGGGGGGCTTTGGACGAACACGTGTTGCAGCCACCCTCGGCCGGAGGAAACGGTGTTGCAGGCGTCCAACCGGAGGCTGATGGAGGAAATGGGCATGCGGGCGGACCTCGCCGAGGCCTTCACCTTCATGTACCGCGCGGATTTGGACCATGGGATGATCGAGCACGAATTGGACCACGTGGTGTTGGGCCAAACCGATGCCGCCCCCGCCCCCAACCCCGACGAAGTGGAAGCCTACCGCTACGTGGACCTCGCTGCGCTGCAGGCCGAAATGGCGCAGCACCCCGAACGGTTCACGGAGTGGTTCAAGATTTGCCTCCCTGAAGTGCTGAAGCGCCGGGCATGAAGCAGGCAGTGGTCATCGGTGCAGGCGCCGGCGGGCTGGCGGCGGGAATCCGGCTGGCGGTCAGCGGATGGAACGTGGAGGTCGTGGAGCAGAGTGAGGAGCCCGGCGGGAAGCTCAGGTCGTTTTCGGAAGGAGGCTACCGGTTTGATGCGGGGCCGTCGCTGTTTACGTGGCCCGCGCTGGTGGAAGAACTGGACGGGCTGGTGCGGGCGGAGCACCCCGATGTGCCCCGGTTTGATTACGCGGAACTGGATCGGTCCGCCCATTATTTCTGGCCCGATGGGAAGCAATGGGTGGCATGGGCGGATCCCGGGCGGCGCACGGAAGCGGTGGACGGTGTGTGGGGCGCGGGCATGGGGGCGCGGCTTGAGCGGTACTTGGCGGATTCGGGTGCGGCCTTCGAGGCGACCCGCCCGTTGTTTTTGGAGTCCAGCTTGCACGAGGCCCAGACGTACTCGTGGGAGCGGATGCGCCAGGTGGGGAGGCAGCTGGGGCGGTTGCCGTTGCTCGGGACGTTCCACCGGCGGAATGCGGGCTATGATTTGGCCCCAGAACTCGTTCAATTCGCTGACCGGTATGCCACATACAACGGCTCGGACCCGATGCGTGCGCCGGCCATGTTGCAGGTCATTCCGCACCTCGAGCACGGCATGGGCACCTTTTTTCCCTGTGGGGGCATGATCGCCATCACGGAGCACTTGGTCCGGCTGTTGGATGCCGCGGGGGCGACCTTGACCCTCGGCACGCGGGCCGATCGCATCGTACACGCCGGAGGGCGCGTGCAAGGTGTGGAGACCTCGGACGGGTTCCGCCGAGCGGAGCTGGTCGTGAGCAATGCGGATGTGGCGCCGACCTACCGGCGCTTGCTTCCTGATTTGGCCGCGCCAGAGCGCACTTTGCAACGCGAGCGTTCCACTTCGGGACTCATTTTTTATTGGGGCATGCGGAAGGAATTTCCGAGCCTCCACCTGCACAACTTGTTCTTTTCGAAAGATTACAAGCGGGAATTCGAGCGGATTCAAACCGACGGCCATCCGGGGGACGATCCCACGGTGTACGTGAACATCACGTCGAAGTTGGCACCCAACGACGCGCCAGCGGGATGCGAGAACTGGTTTGTGCTCATCAACGTGGCTGCGGATCCGGAGGCCATGACCGAGGAGCGGATCGGGGTGTTGCGGGCGGCGGTGGTGAGGCAGGTGGACCGGGCGTTGTGGAAGGCGGGGGATTTGGCCCGTGACCAGTCCATCGCGCAATGGATTGAGGTGGAAAATCGGCTGACGCCGGCGGACATTGAAGGCCGCACCTCGAGCTGGAAAGGTGCGCTGTATGGGACCAGTTCGAACAGCGCCGCGTCCGCCTTCTTGCGGCACCGCAACCGGTCAACGCAGCTGCGTGGCCTGTATTTCTGCGGGGGCAGCGTGCACCCCGGGGGCGGCATTCCGCTGTGCTTGCTGAGCGGGAAAATCGTCTCGGAACTGGTGGAACAACACGAACCGGCATGACAGCACCCCAAAAGGCGCTCGGCGTCATCGTGATTTTGCACCTGGTCGGGCTCGTGGGTGTGGCGGCTGGCTGGTCCGATTGGATCTGGCCGCTGACGCCACTGAACTTGATGGTGGCCGGCGGCGTGGCGTTGTGGATGGCGTGGGAGCAACGGACGTGGTGGTGGGGGGTGGTGGCGCTCAGTGGGTACGCGGCCGAGGTGGTCGGCGTGCAGACGGGGTGGCTGTTTGGCACGTACAGCTATGGGGAGGTGCTGGGACCGAAGGTGGGTGGCGTGCCGATGCTGCTCGGGTGGATGTGGCTGCTGCTGTTGCAGGGAAGCCGGTTTGCTGTGGGAGGGCGCGCGGTGCAAGCGGCCGTGGGGGCGTCGGTGATGACGGCGGTCGATGCGCTGATTGAGCCGGTGGCGATCCGCGCAGGCTGGTGGGCTTGGGCGGACGTGGAGGCAACGTGGTGGGGATGGAAGGGGGTGGAATGGTGGGGCCAAACCGTCCCCTATTGGAACTTTGTGTCGTGGTGGGTGGTTTCTTTTGTACTGTTGCTGTGCGCCCCGCAGCGCGCCGAGCACCCGAGGGTGTGGCGCGGGCTTTTGGCTGTGATGGCGGTGTTTTTCTTGGTGTTGAATTTGATTGAATGGAAGTGATATGAATCCTTGGTTAGCAGCGGCTTGGGTGGTGGGGACCTTCATCGGAATGGAGGGCGTGGCGTGGCTCGCCCACAAGTACTTAATGCACGGGGCGATGTGGTTTTTTCACGAAGACCACCACACGCACGGGCCCGGTTTTTTCGAGAAGAACGACGCCTTCTTTTTGATCTTCGCGGTGCCGAGTGCCCTGGGCATCATGACCGGACTGATGTCAGGAGGGGATTTCAAGTTGTGGATCGGTGTGGGGATTGCGGTCTATGGTTTGGCCTACTTCCTCGTGCACGACGTGTTCATCCACCAGCGGTTTCCTTGGTTCAAACGCACGAACAACCTCTACTTCATGGCGATTCGGAAGGCGCACAAGGTGCACCACAAGCACCTCGGCAAGGAGGACGGTGAATGCTTCGGCATGCTGTATGTGCCGCCGAAATACTTCCGCGAGGCCAAGCGGAGCCTGGAAAGACAGCGCGCATGAATGCCTTGTACCTTTGGGTGGACCTGGCGGTTTTCCTCCCTACGCTAGCGCTGAGCTTCGACAAGCGGGTGGCGTTTTACAAGCAGTGGCGGTCGTACTGGCCCGTCAACGCCGTGGTGCTGGCGCTTTTCGTGGCGTGGGACGTGTTGTTCGCAGAGGCCGGGATTTGGGGCTTCAATCCGGATTACCTGCTGGGCATCGATGTGCTCGGGCTGCCGGTGGAGGAATGGGGCTTTTTCATCGCCGTGCCGTATGCCTGCACGTTTACGTATGCGACGCTCAAGCATTATGTGCCGGATTTGGGCGGATGGCGTTGGGGGGCGGATTCGCTCGCGCTTGCCGTGTGGGTGATTTCGGCGTGGCTGGCGTGGGAGTACCGGGACGCGTGGTACACGCTCTCGGCGGCGGGCGGATTGTGGTTTGCGATGAGTTGGATGCGGCGGCCGAGCGTGCGGTGGTACGCCCATTTTTGGTTCGCCTACCTCGTGCTGCTGGTGCCGTTTGTGGTGAGCAACGGGGTGCTGACGGGGATCCGGTTTTGGGAATACCCGTTGCTCCATGCAGCGCCGGAGGCTGTTTTTGACCAAATCGTATGGTACAACAACGCGCACAACACCGGGGTGCGCCTGTTTTCCATGCCGGTCGATGACCTGATCTACGGCGCATTGCTGATGCTGCTGCACGTGGCAGGCTTTGAATGGCTCGAGCGCCGGAGATTGCGATAATTGGCCTACTTTCGGCGGGCAAGAAAAACAGCATGAAACAACTTCTTCCCCTTTTCGCCGCGATGATCGTGGCCTCTGCTGCCGTAGGGCAGCGCATGCAAGCTGAATTTGAGGACGGTACGGTCATGGAGTACGAGATCCTTTCGAACTCGGCTACCGACATCGCCCCCGTATACATCACCCTCGGCGCCACGCACGGCAACGTGCGGGATGGCATGAAAATCGATTACTACAACCCGGATTTGGGGGTTTTCCAATTGCGGCTGCCGAGCTTGTTCGCCTTTTCAAATGACAACATGGGAACGCCTTTTCGGATTTCAGGACTCTACTTCTTGACCGACAAAACACAGCAACAAACGCGTCCGGTGACCTTGATGGCCACCTCCTCCGGCGATGTCATCACCAAGTACCGGGCAGAAGCCCCCATCGAACGCGGGGTGCGCTTGGGCGTGCACGGTGGCATCGGTCGCCGCAACACCGAGGGCGGGACTTTCACTTCCGACGAGGACACCGAGTATACGGAAGTCTCCTTGGGGCTCGGACTTTTCCGTTCGCAGCACCTCAGCATCATGCGAGAAGTGGACGGCGCGGCCTACCGGGCACAGGGCTCGGCTTCCATGATGCTCACGGCAGACGCCATGGCTTTCCTCGGCACCAAGCCCACCGATTCCACCTACCAAGGCGAGCTCGGAGACAGCCCGATCGGATTTGAGGTGGCCTGGGTCGGCCGCGCTTCCTTCTGGGGCAAGCGAGATTGGGGGATTTGGTTGACGGCGGGTTACGGCGCGGGCCCGGTGAGCGGTTACCCCATCGCTGGCGGTGGGTTGTACTTCGGCGTGGGCAACAAGCTGTGAAAGGATACGCCTATGCCGCGGTGGCTGTAGTGGCGCTGGCAGCTTGCAGCCCGTTCCGAACCACCACCCAAAGTGCGGTGGTGGTCGAAGGCACCGACAGCATCACCGTAGCCCATGCCCCGTTGCACAACAGTGGCGCTTGGAGTTTGGGCGGCGCGCCATCGCTGCGCGATGTGGAGGGCGAAAACCCGGTTGTGCCGTTGGAAAACAAGGCGAAGCTCTCGCTCATTTCTTTGAGCGCACCCGGTTGCTTTCCCGCACATTACATCGTTCAAGCCGACCGATACAACACGTGGAAGTTTGCGGATTTGACGGGCATGGCCACGGGCATCGCGATGATGGCACGTGGAGAATCCACCGAGAGCCCGGAGGCGTTCATCGGCGGCGGCTTCTTTCTGGCGTTTGGCAACTTCGTGGCGTGGCTGTTCCCGCCGAAGCGGGTCTTTGCTCCTGAGTACGCCTTCGACCCGCTTGAGGGGATGCCGACCGCGCCGGAGGGGTTTGTGCCCTTTGAACTGGTGGCGGTTGACTTCAATCTTCCGGCGGGTGCGCACGCTTGGACGTATTACGAAGAACTGAAAGACCTCGAGCGCGGCCGGTGGGTCGGGCGCAATTCCTCGCGGGATGACGTGGTGCTCGAGGACACGAATTTGGATCGCGAACTGCGGGCGTTGCTGGTGGATCAAGGGTTCCAAACAGAGCCGTCTGCGTCGTTGTTGCGAGCCGAAGGTTCGTGGGCCCTCCGTGGCGAGTTGGTGGGCCTGAAGGAGGAGCGGCTCGCGCGCGCTGTGCGGTATTTCGCGCGGACCAAATGGTGGCTCGAGCACCCATATGGCCTCCCCGTGGACACTTTGGAGGTCGAAACGCCTTCAACGTGGCACGTTTACAGCACGGGCGACCTGGGATTCAACCGGGAGGCGTTGGTCGACGCCATGGGGCGGGCGGTGCTGATGGCCGCGGAGGCGCCCGCCTTGCTGCAGGACGCGGTGGAATTGGAAGCTGCGGATTCGATTTGGTCTGCGCAATGGGAACCCATCGCCTTGCACCCGCTTGAAACCGTGCCCGGCAAAGTCGCCAAGGCCGTCGAAAGCATCGTCACCATCGAGGACGAACACGGGCACGGCAGCGGCTGCATCCTCGACCCGAGCGGCTGGATCTTGACGAATCACCACGTGGCGAACGACACGGCAACCGTGTACAAGGTGACCTTGCAGGACGGAACGACCTACGACGGTCGGATGGTGCGTCACCACCCGGTGTGGGACCTGGCCCTGATCAAGGTGGACGCTGAAGGCTTGATTCCATTCGCCGTGGAGGAGCATGAATTGCCCGAGTTGGGTGAAGATGTGTTTGCCATCGGTACGCCATATGACACCGGTTTAGGCGCCACGTTGACGCGTGGAATTGTGTCAGGGAAGCGCAAGGATGGGCTGCGCACGTTGATCCAAACCGACGTCAGCATCAGCCCAGGGAACAGCGGTGGCGCACTCGCTCGGCCGGACGGCGCATTGGTGGGCATCATTACGGAAAAAGTCATGGATGCAGGCGTGGAAGGCATTGGATTCGCCATGCCGGTAAATGAGCTTGGGCGTCTGCTCGGCGTGGAAATGCATTGACGCTACACGCGTGAAGCAATAATATGTGAACGGCGGCATTTACTTTCATTTCACTTCACATATCACAACTTTCGCTATCGCCCAATTGGCGGGTAACTGTGGTTGAATCGCCTCGTAAATTCGATTAAAACCCGAATTATCATGTTGAAGCGATTTTTTCACCTTTCAACTTTGTTGCTCATGGTGCATGCCACTTATGGGCAACTGGAATTGGTGTCCAGTGACCCGAGTTGGAGCCAGCCGAGCATTCCGAACGATCAAGTTTTCACCTTCACGTTCAACGCAGTCACGCCCTCGGACATAGCAGACGGCATTTCAATCCGGAGCCAGCGGCACGGAGACATTTCGGGAACTTGGACCGGTGCCGGTGCAGCAACGATTTCGTTCACGCCATCCGAACCGTTGGAGGGCGGGGATGTGATTGAATTCAATGCGTTAACGAATTGGAGCAGTGCGTCCACTGCAACCTTGGATGGTTTTCGGGTGGCCGCTCGCGTGACGGGCCTCCCCCATCCCACCTTCAGCACGAGCAACTTATTTGTCGTCTCGCAACTTTGGCTGAACGACAGCACTCCCACAAAACACGTCACTGTGGCTGACTTCAACGGCGACGGCCACATGGACATTGCTGCAACTTTCCGGGAGTCGAATGATGTTCCGGGTTCGCTTTTGACTTCATGGGGTAACGGCGACGGGACATTTGATGCGTTCACTGAACAGGCAAACGACATCAGCAGATCACACACGCTCAAATCATGCGATTTGGACGGCGACGGGGATGTTGACATTGTCTTTTTGGGCTATGGAGGCACCCACAAATTCAAGTGGTTCCTCAACGACGGGGCTGGCAACTTCACGGTGACCGCCAATTCGTCTGAAAACGACAATGCCTGGTTCATGGACTTCGCCGACCTTGACGGCGATGGCGACCTCGACGCAGTGTCGTGCGACACCCAAAACGTGCTCATCTATGAAAACCGCATCGATGAGGGTTTTGGATTTTCTGAAGTGCGGGCGCTCAGCAACGACTACTACTACCTCTATGCTCCTGTGGTGGGAGATTTTGACGGGGATGGGGACACCGATATCGCTGCGAATTCCTTCGGTTTTACTCCTCAAGGAAAACCTGAAAAGGCGTTTTGGTTGGAAAATACCGGGGGCATCGGTGGGGCGTGGGTAGAGCACGTGATGACGGAAGATCCGACGGGCAACACACCCAACTTTGAAGGATTCCAGGCAGGAGACATGGACGGTGATGGCGATGTGGATCTGGTCGGAAACGGCTCCTACCTGTTTACCAACGATGGGACCGGAACGTTCACGAAGACCACCATTCCCGGCACTTCCTTGAGCTCACGTTCCCAATTGTTCGACTTCGATGGCGACGGTGACTTGGACATCATCACCTCACGTTACAACAACGCCACCTACATCTACCGGAACAACAATGGATCGTTTTCCACCCATGAAATCGCGGGTTCCCTTGAACTCCCTGGAGGCGAGGCGGTTGCAGCGGATTTCAACGAAGACGGTCTGCTCGACCTCCTCATCGCGGCGGGTTCGACCACGGAGAACAAGCAAGCAGTCTATGAAATTCTGCCGTATGGTGGGTCCATTTTGAGCACCGAGGTGGTCGAGGGAGCTGCGACTTTGGTGAGCCAAATCCCGGCAGTGACCGGGACCATCACGGAACGGGGTTTGGCCTATGGCACAACCCCTACCCCCACCACTGCTGGCACAAGCATGGCAGACGCCAACCCAACAAGCGGCAGTTTCACAACGCACCTGACTGAACTGGATGCCAACACCACCTACTACGCACGCAGCTATGCCGTGATCAACGGCGTGACGCACTACAGCCCCACGTACAGCTTCACCACTCCGATTTCATTGTCCTATGCGGTGGGTGACGTCGGTCCTGCGGGCGGGATCATATACTACGTGGACGAGCTGGATACCATCCCGGAGTTCGATTACCTCGAGCTCGCGCCGGAATCGGTCCAGGTGGACCGGGTTTGGGGATGCCAAGGCGATCCGAACCCCATGACCTTCCCCAATGCGGCGTCAATCGGGACCGCCGACCTTACGGGCATCGGGGAAGGCGCCCAAGCCACCTCGATGATCGTGGCCGGTTGCGACGAGCTGCCGAATGCCGCCTACTATGCGGACAGTTTGTACTTGGTGAACGGCGGAGCGCTTTACGACGATTGGTACTTGCCGACGTTGGGCGAATTGACGGCCATTTATGACGCGATTCAGCCGATTACGGGCACCTGGGGCACCTTGAATTTGTTCCCTGCTCCGCCGGAGTTTATCCCCTATTCTTACTGGTCTTCTACGGAATGGTTCGATACGGGGCAAGCGCAGTATTGGTCGCCGATGTACTCGAATTTCACTGGGGCATTGGCCAAATCCCAAACCGCCAAAGTCCGCCCGGTCCGGGCCTTCTCCGAAGAGCCCACCTACGGCGCGTCCGTCCCCACCCCGCTGGTGTCCGCACTCATGCCGGATACGGCCGCCTGCACAGGTGGCGCGGACATCGTGCTGGACTTGGATGCGTACTTCACCCTTCCGCTCGGCAGCATGACGTACACCGTGACGGGCAACCCGGCGGGCGGTGAGTTCACCGCGTCCATCTCCGGATCAACGTTCACCGTGGATTTCTCTGGAGCCGGTGACGACGTAACGGCCGAATTGACCATCACGGCCACGAGCGATGGCGGCACCACGGCCGAGCAATCCATTTTCGTGAGTGAATTGGCGGGCATTTCCATCTCCGCCGATACCACATCCGCCTCGACGCTGGCGGCCACCGACGGCGCGATTGCCCTCACCTTTGACGGCGGTTACCCGGTGCTCGAGGCACAAGGCGACCCCTGTGGCGGCGTGGAGACGATCAACTACCATGGAGTAGATTATGATTTGGTACCAGTCGGTGATCAATGCTGGTTCGCATCCAACCTCCAAACCACCCAGTTCAACAACGGCACCGACCTCACCCTCGAGGTGTCCAACAGCATGTACGGAAGCGGAGCAACCACTCCCATGTATGCGAATCCCGAAGGAGGATCATCCAACGTGGCCGAGTACGGATATTTCTACAGCTCAGCAGCATTATTGAGCACGGAGAACAACCTGTGCCCCAACGGGTTCCACATCCCTACGCAACTTGAAGTGATGGCCCTGAACACGGCAGCGGCCGCCGCGTACTCAGAAGGCGTTGGCGCCTTGGCAGACACCTCTGCAGGGGCGTGGAGCAACCCGGATGGCGACGTCACGAATGCTTCGGGCTTGAGCATGATCCCTTCCGGTGTCCGGTCCAACGTCATCTATTCCTACAACGATGGCACCAAGGGTTGGATGGGAACTTCCACCATCGCTTCGGATGTCACAAAGATCATTGTGGGAACCCTCGAAATCGATGGGGCCTCAAAAAGCCTGTACACCCAATCACTCAAAAACAGCTACGGCTACCCTGCGCGGTGTTTGCGGGATGAAGGGCCTGCACAAGGTTCGTACAGCCCGGTTTGGGACCACGGTCCGACGAGTGCCTCGTTGAGTGAGCTGTCGGCAGGTGACTACACCGTTTCAGTGACGGATGCACTGGGCTGCTCAGCAGAGCTCAATGTGACCGTGCTCGCCTTGGATTTGAGCCCCGCAGGTGACAGCTTGGCGGCGGATACGGTGTGCTTCGGTGCTGCGGCATTGAGCTTGGACTTGGACACGGTGTTCGCAGGCAATCCCGCAGCAGCTCCGCTCACCTATGCGGTCTCTGGCGGGCCCGCGGGTGGCGAGTTCTCGGGCGAAATCACTGGAAGCACCTTGACCGTGTCGTTCGAGGCCGCTGGCAGCAGTTCAGAGGTGCGCGACACCCTGTTCATCACGGCGACGGACGCAAACCTGGATTCGTTCACCCTGCCATGGGTGCTCATGGAGCGGGGCCAAATCGGACTCACCGGTTCCGTCACGAACCTGACTGACATCGGCACGGGCGACGGAGCCATTGACGTCACAGCGAGCAACGTCTCCTACAGCTGGAGCAACGGGGCCACCACCCAGGATTTGTCGTCCTTGAGTGCGGGATCGTACACACTGACCGTCACCGACCTGACCACGGGTTGCACGGCGCAAGAGGCCTTCTCCGTCACGCAGCCGGGTGTGATGGAACTTGTAGGCGGTTTCCGCGGCCTCCCCGCCTCATCGGCAGGAGCGGCCGATGGAGCCATCCAAGCAAGCTTCATCAACGGAGGTGGCCAACGCACCATCACGTTCCAGGGCACCCACGGCAACTACGACATCGATTTTGATGCCGACACCGACTTTTTCCTGGTCGTGCCCACGGGCGTCTACTACGTCATCGGCTATTCGGATGCTGCGGGGTCGGAAACCACCTTCCCCGCCCCGGTCCGGGTCATTGTGCCTTATGAAGCCTGTGATTGATTGAAGTGATTTGTTTCCGTCACAAAAAAGCCCCGGTGAGTAGCCGGGGCTTTTCTTTGAACCAACTCGCCATCCGCCTGAAACCTAAGCACCATAGGGCAGCAAGCGCAAGTACCTGCCTGTTCGGGTTCGATGTGCGCTTGGCGCATAAGATGTAAAAGCGTGCGCAAACCTTGCGGATGCAGGCCCGCGAGCAATGTCCGCTTCAAGCCGGAATGCTCCAACGTGTTGCACAAAAAAACCCTGCCCGAAGGGGCAGGGTTTTCTACAGGTTCAATAGGGAAGCCCGCTGGTTCGCAGGGGCTCATTCACGCGCTTTGTGATCAGCGGATCACCACTTGCTTCCACCCAGCAGCCGGAGCGCCGATGAAGTAAATGCCGGGCTTCAATTGGCTGGCGTCAAAGGCAGGGGCTTGATGCGACCACTGGGCTACGGTTTGGCCCAAGGTATTCACGAGCATGACATCCTCCGAAGCTACTGGCCACTCGGCCACTTGCAACCACGTGTCCGTCGGATTCGGGTAGACGCTCCACTGAGCAGCAGTCAAGGACGGGACGCTCGTCGGCGGCAACAAGACCGCGTCGATGACGTGCACCACGCCGTTGTCGGCGATGAGGTCCGCCACGATGACTTTCGCGTCGTTGATGAACACGCCGTCGGCGTTGATGGTCACGTTCACGCTTTCACCGTTCAAGGTCTCGACGCTCATGCCGTCCATCAGGTCGGTGCTCAACGTCGTGCCGCCCACCACGTGGTACGTGAGGATGGCCGTGAGCAAGTCGATGTCGGCGAGAACCGCGTCCAACGTGCCGTCAGGGAGCGCGTCGAACGCAGCGTCCGTGGGTGCGAACACCGTGAACGGGCCTGCGCCGCTCAGCGTTTCCACGAGATCAGCTGCGATGACAGCGGTTTCGAGGATCGTGTGGTCTTCGCTGTTGACAATGATGTCCACCACCGTGTTGGTCTCCGGGGTCGGCGGCAACAAGACCGCGTCGATGACGTGCACCACGCCGTTGTCCGCTGCGAGGTCCGCCACGATCACTTCCGCGTTGTTGATGAACACGCCGTCCATGTTGATGGTCACGTCCACGCTCT
>CBFHPD010000048.1:0-5234 GCA_965657495.1 uncultured Flavobacteriales bacterium | reverse complement strand
GCCGCGCGTCGTAACGCCGATTCTCCGCCTGGAACGCCCGGACTTGCCCTTCCTCTTTGTGCCCTGATGCCGTGGCATTGATTTCGGCTTGCGTGGCACGGAGGCGCTCCATTTCGCCCTCGCCAATCACCGCATACTGCTGCGCAGTGTACTGCGCTGTGCCGTAGGCTGCTTCCCGATAGGCCTGAGCTTCACCCCGCCAATCGGTGTTGTGGTCGCGCTGCGCTTGGTGTTCTGACGCAACGCTGGGCATTTCCTCGCGGTAGTCATACCGGTGGTCCGAAGCCATATCCTGCGCCCCGGCTGCTTGTACCGCAATATCGGGCACCGCCTTGCGCGACATCATCACTCCCCGTTCATTCAATTCCTGCTGCTGCGCTGCATAGGTGGCTTGGTCTGAGGCCAAACGCTCCACTTCTCCATCCCGCCGCCCCGCGCGCTCTTGCAACAATTCCTCCGTCTCCCCGGCTAAATCCGCCGCTTCCTCTCGGGCATCCGCCCGGCGGCGGCGGGAATCTTCCGCATGGGACAGCTCCAATTCCTCTGCCTGCTCCTTCTCCCGCTGCACCTCCATGGCCTTCGCCCGGCGCTCAGATTCCAACGCGGCGCGGTAGTAGGCCTCCGCCTCGTCATCGTCTTCTACTTGCAGGGCTGCTGCGGCCTCCTCCGCGCGGCGGCGGGCTTCCTCCTCGGCCGCCCGGCGGCGGGCTTCTTCCGCTGCGGCCTCAGCAGCAGCGGCTTCTGCACGCGCTTTGCGCTCGGCCTCGGCTTGTGCAGCGGCCTCAGCGGCAGCGGCCTCCCGTGCTTCCTGCTCCGCCTGGGCAGCAGCTTCCGCTTCAGCAGCAGCTTGGGCACGTGCTTTGCGCTCCGCCTCAGCAGCCGCTTCGGATTCCGCTTCCGCCCGGGCACGGGCTTCGCGCTCAGCTTGGGCCGCTGCAGCTGCTTCCGCCTCCGCTTGTGCGCGGGCTTCCCGTTCTGCTTCCGCTGCGGCTTCGGCTGCAGCCTTTTCCGCAGCACGCGCCGCGGCTTCAGCTTCGCGCTCCGCCGCGCGCGCTGCAGCCTCCGCCTCCCGTTCCGCCGCGCGAGCAGCCGCTTCCGCGGCGCGCTCTGCTGCAGCCGCCTCATCCGCCGAGGCAGCTGCTTCCCGCTCGACTTCCTTCGCTATTTTATCCAAGCGCCCCGTGGGGTAGCGCTCGCCAGGTTTGATCTCCAACGCCGCGGTGTAAGCCGCTTCTGCACCGTCCCAATCCCCGGAATCGAAGGCCGCATCGCCTTGGGCGATGGCAGCACCATAAGCGGCATCGACCTCTGCAGCAGCGGCGGCGGCAGCGGCCGCGCTGGCGGCGGCTTCGGCATCCGCCGCTTCCTCAGCCATGTTTTCCCGGCACTTGGCCGCGCGTTCCGTTGGGTAGGATTCTGCCGGCAACAAGGCGGAGGCAGCCTCGTACTGATTGAGCGCATTGCTCCAATCACTGTTCCTGAACGCTTGGTCCGCCGCTTCTATCAGCGCCTCATATTCTGCTGCCCGGGCAGCCAAAGCCGCTGCAGCGTCAGCTTGCGCGTCCAGCTGCGCTTGGCAGGCGGCCGCTTGGTCCTTCGGATACCGCTCCCCCGGCTGCATGGCGCTGGCTTCTTCGTACAGCGACTTGGCATCCGCGAACCGCTCCTCCTTGAACGCCTTGTCTGCGCTGGCAATTTTGCTGTCATAAGCGGCTGCCTCGCCCAGTTCTGCCTCCCGTTCTGCGACCCGAGCCAAGCCTTGGGCGGGCTCGGGAGCCGCCGGCTTCAGCGCAGCTGCCGCGTTGAACGATTCCCGTGCACGATCGAGTTTATCCGCGTCGAGGAACGACTCCGCTTCCGAAAGGGCGGCTTGAAAATCTTCTTCCAGCCGTTCTGCTGCTGCCGCGGCATCCACGGCCGCTTGCGCTTCAGCTTGCTTGGCCTGTGCGGCGGCATCCTCGGGGAACAGTTCCAACGCGCCGGTGAAAGCCGCCAACGCATTTTGCCACTTCTCACGATCCAAGGCCTGCTGGCCTTCCTCCATCAAATTGGCGAAGTCCTCCTTCATTTGGGCCAACAACTCCGCCATCCGCTCCACCCGATCGAACTCATTCTCCACCCGCGACTTCATGCGGTCTGTGTATGCAAAATCGAAGGACAGCGTGTTCCGCTGGGCATCGAACTCCGCCTTGCCAAATGGATCTTCCAAAATGGAGGTATCGAAGCCCTCGACCAACGCAAACATGGACATGTCAAGGTCCAAGTTGAAGCCCCCCTTCAAATCCTCCGCCGGCACCCCCGACGCATCCACTTGGATCCGCTTGTTGCCATACCCCTCGTATTCGTAACTGAATACGTAGTCGTGCCGCAACGGCAATTCAAACGCATAGCTCGCCCTCGCATCCGTCGTCATCCGGTCGAACTCCACGCCATCTTGGTACACCACCACCTCAACGCCCGGCATCTTCTTGCGGTTGCCATCGTCCGTCAAGGTGCCGCTCACCAGCAACAAATCGTCCTGCGCCCAAACGCCGGCTGCGACGGCGAGGCATGCGAACAATGCTAACCAACGAGCGAACGTACGGGTTGGGGTCATGGAAATCGTGTGCATCAAAGGGTAAAAATAAGGAATTCAGCCGGGTTACCATGGATGTAACCTTACAATGCGCAATTCCGTATGCAGGGCATGCGCTACTTCATTTGTGCCATTTGTTGGATTGCATCCGCGAACGTTTGGGGCCAAACCCCGCACGGACAAATCGCGCTTTCCACCGGCGCCACGAGCTACGTTGGTGCCTCCGACGGCCCGAGCTCAGCGGGCGTCTTCCTGACCACCCTCGCCGCGCGCTGGGACCTCACCCCCCATTTGCGGGCCGAGGCCGGGGTGCATTCCGGTGGGTTTGGCCTGACCAGCAGCGCCTTCAACCGCTATCAAGAAGCGATCAACGGCGGGCAAGGCGCCCTGATCTTACACCCCAACTGGAGCCGAACGTGGCGCATCAACCCGCACCTGGCCTTCGGCATCAGCAGGTTCCGCCACACGGTCTCTGCCGACTTGCACAACGCAGCCGGCGAAACATATTACGTGTGGTCCGACGGCGCGTTGTACGACATGGCCGAAGACGCCCCTTACGCCCAGTTGCAAGCCCAAACCGTGTTGCCGGATTTCCAGCCGGACGCAGAAGTGGCCCGTGGCATGACGTGGGGAATCCCCCTGCGCTTGGGAATGGACTGGCAAGTCAGCGATCAATGGACACTTGAAGCGAGCCAAACATGGCAACTTGGGGCGGCTCCGCTGCTCAACCCCCTTACCGGCGACGCCCCCTCGCTGACGGCGTTTTCCATCGGCGTTGGTTGGCGACCGGGCAGCCGGATGTTCTGCGACGATCGGATACCAGAAGCGTATTTGTCCAAACGCACTGACACTGACGGTGACGGCGTCCGGGACAGCCACGACGCGTGTTTCAATACACCCGTGGGAATCGATGTGGATGCCAAAGGGTGCCCCACCGATGCCGACGGCGACGGCGTGCCGGACTTCATGGACGCCCAACCCGGCAGCATCGGGCTCGTCGATTCCCGCGGCGTCGAAGTGGATTGGGAACACCTGAGCCAGCCGGTTCAAGCAATGCCAAACGTCGATTACCGCCAAGTCATTGCCGATCCCGAAACCGGCACGCGCCCCCATTTGCCGCTCGCGCCAACCTCGCGGCCCAAGCGCGGAACACAACCCTTTGAAAATCCATAATTTAAACCAAAAATTGCCGGCAGAACGCGGCAAGACCAAACCCCTTCTTCATCCCTCGAAACAAAAATATTCGTCGATTCAGGTGATTTTTTTCTCGATATTTTTGCCTCGAAAGAAAAGGATTTCGTATCTTCACGTCATCCAAGCAATTGGGTGAAGCATTTTCCTGACGCAGCTGAACCGAGCGCGGTTTGAAGCAGAAGGGCGACATGGCGGACGGACGCACACCGATGGAACCCGCCATGTTTACGTAAACGATCTCCCCCCGGGGAATCCTGTCCGGTTTTACCCGGTGCGTAACAGGATGTATCGGGTCGGCTGGCGAGCCGGCCCGATTTTTTTTTACACCGGTTGCAATTGATGCACGACAGCGGCCGCCACGCGCTGGCCATCGAGGGCCGCGGACAAAATGCCTCCCGCATAGCCCGCCCCCTCTCCGCATGGAAAAAGGCCCGGCTGATCCGGGTGCTGCAAGGTCGCGGGATCGCGGGGGATCCGAACCGGACTGCTGGTACGGGATTCGGGGGCAACCACGATGGCGTCCGGGTGGAGGAAGCCCTTCATGCTGCGACCAAACTGCTTGAATCCTGCGCGGAGCGACGCCGCCACGAAGGGTGGAAGGACCGCATTCAGGTCCGCGGGCACCACGCCCGGGAGGTAGCTGCAAGCCGGGAGGTCGCGGCTGGGGCGGCCGGCAACGAAATCGAGGAGGCGCTGGGCGGGAGCGCGTTGGGTTTGGCCCGCCGCATCCCACGCCGCCCGTTCCACATCCGCTTGAAAATGCATCGCCGCCAGCGGACCTTCGTAGCCCGCTGCACGCCAATCGGCTTCCCGCACGGTGACCACCATGCCCGAATTCGCAAACGGGTTGTTCCGCTTCGAGGGCGACCAACCGTTCGTCACCACTTCCTCCGGGGCTGTGGCGCACGGTGCGATGATGCCACCGGGGCACATGCAGAAGGAATGCACGCCGTGGTCCCCGATTTGGCACACCAACTTGTACGCCGCGGGAGGCAGCCAATCCCCCTGCTCCCCATGGTATTGCACGCGATCGATGAACGCCTGCGGGTGCTCGACGCGGACGCCCAGCGCAAACGGCTTGGCCTCGAGCTGGAGCCCCTTTTCATGCAGTGCCTTGAACACATCGCGGGCGCTGTGGCCCGTGGCGAGGATGAGGGCCGACACGGGGATGCGGCGGGGTTCGCCCGTTGGGGTCGACGCCACGAGGATGGCGGTGATTTCGCCGGAAGGACCGGTTTCCCAATCCGTGAACCGGGTGCGGAAATGCACTTCACTTCCCGCAGCGATCAAGGCGCTGCGCATGCGTTCGATGATGCCCGGCAGCTTGTTCGTGCCGATGTGCGGATGCGACTCGACCAGGATTTCCGGGTCTGCGCCGTGCTGCACCAGCGTTTCGAGGGCGCTTCGGATGTCGCCGCGTTTGTGGCTGCGGGTGTAGAGTTTGCCGTCGGAATAGGTCCCTGCA
>CBFHPD010000047.1:0-6026 GCA_965657495.1 uncultured Flavobacteriales bacterium | reverse complement strand
ATGGCGCCGGCGTCGACGTCGTGGAACCGGGCGAGCAGGGAGGCCAGGGTGGTTTTGCCGGAGCCGGAGGGGCCGACGAGGGCCACGGTTTGGCCTTTGCGCACCTCGAACGAAATGCCCTGCACGACCGGATGCTCGCCGTAACCGAAGGCGACGCCTTGGAAGGCGATGCCCTGCTCGAAGCCGCTCCAGGCCTCGGGGCGCGCAGGTTCAGGGATGCGGGCCTGTTCTTGGAGGATGGCGTCGAGGCGGTCGAGTGAGGCGGCGCCTTTTTGGACCTTGAACCACCCGTCGCTCAGCGCGCGTGCCGGCGGAATGACCTGCGAAAAGACGACCAGGTATCCGATGAACCAATCGCCCGACAGGCCGCCCGCGCCTTGCAGCACCAGCCGCCCGCCGAACCACAGCAAGGTGGCCATGACCGTCAAGCTGATGGTCTCACTCATCGGCGAGCTCAGGTACTCCCGCTTGTACAGCCGGCGCATCAACTCGAAATAGCCCTGGTTCGTGCGGTCAAAGCGCTCGGCGAAATCGCGCTCCGCGTTGAAGGCCTTCACCACGCGCATCCCGCCGATGGTCTCCTCGATGACGCTCATCAAATCGCCCAACCGGTCCTTGCCGCGCTTGGCCGCGTTCTTGAGGCTCTTCGCAATCCGGCTGATTAAATAGCCGCTAATGGGCAAGAAGATGAGGGCAAACAGCGTGAGTTCCCAGCTCATGACAAACAAGGTCCCGAGCGAGACAAGCAGCATGATGGGGCTCTTGAACAGCACCTCGACCGTACCGATGATGGAGAACTCGACTTCCATCAAGTCGTTGGTCATCAGCGACATGACGTTGCCTTTGCGGGCGTCGGTGTACCACCCCACCGGAAGGATGAGGAGCCGATCGTACAGCTGCTTGCGGAGGTCGCGGGCCACGCCCGTTCGGATGGTGGCGAGGCTGTAGAGGGCGGCGTAGCTGACGGCGTTCTTGATGACGGCGAGCAGGACGATGGCGACGCACAGGATGACGAGGGCGTGCATGGCACCGACCTCCGCCACGTAGGCGTCGAAGCCGGCGCTGACGCGTTCGAGGGCGCTGGCATCCGCTGCAAGCGGCTGCGGCGCCGCGGCGTCGCGGGTGAACAGGATGCGCAGGAACGGCACCACGCTCAGGAACGTGAACAGGGAGAGCACCGCGTTCAGCACGTTGAACGCCGCGTTGGCGATCAGGTTTGAGCGGTAGCGCGCCACGAGGCGCCAAATCTCCCGGAACCGGTTCATGCGTGCGCTTGGAGGGCCGCTTCGGCGATGCTGGTCGAACGGCCGATGTACGTCGCCGGGGTGATCGTGCGCAGTTCCGCTTTTACGGCATCGGAGACTTCGAGGCCGCCGATGAACTCGGCAATGGCTGCTGCGTCGATGACGCCGTGGGTGCGGGTCAGTGCCTTGAGCGCTTCGTAAGGTTGCGGGTAGCCCTCGCGCCGGAGCACGGTTTGGATGCCTTCGGCTACGATGGCCCAGTTCGCTTCGAGGTCGGCAGCGAGTTTCTCGCGGTTGAGGAGCAGCTTACCGAGGCCCTTTTCGAGGGAACGCAGGGCGATGACGCTGTGGCCGAGCGGCACCCCGAGGTTGCGGAGCACGGTGGAGTCGGTGAGGTCGCGTTGCAGCCGGCTGACGGGCAGCTTTTCGGCGAAGTGGCCGAGCAGCGCGTTCGCCATGCCGAGGTTGCCTTCGCTGTTTTCAAAATCGATGGGGTTCACCTTGTGCGGCATCGCACTGGAACCGACTTCGCCCGCCTTGATGCGCTGCTTGAAGTAGTCCATCGAGATGTAGGTCCAAACGTCCCGGTCCAAATCCAACAAGATCGTGTGCACCCGGCGCAACGCATCGCACCAGGCCGCGAGGTGGTCGTAGTGCTCGATTTGGGTGGTGGTGCGGCTGCGCTTCAGGCCGAGCACGTCCTCGACGAAGCGGTTTCCGAAGGCGACCCAATCGATCTGAGGGTAGGCCACGTGGTGGGCGTTGAAGCCGCCCGTGGCCCCGCCGAACTTGGCCGCGTACGGCACGGCATCGAGGGCGGCGAGCTGGGCGTCGAGGCGTTCGACGAACACGGCCCATTCCTTGCCGAGGGTGACCGGTGAGGCAGTTTGGCCGTGGGTGCGGGCGAGCATGGGGATGTCCTTCCACTCGGCGGCTTGCGCGGCGAGCTGGTTGCGGACTTCCCCCATCAGCGGGCGGACCACTTGCTCGGTCGCCCGCTTGAGGCTCAGCGGGATGGCCGTGTTGTTGACGTCCTGCGAGGTCAGCCCGAAGTGCACGAACTCGCTGAAGGCCGCCAGCCCGGCCTCTGCCATCCGCTCCTTGATGAAGTACTCCACCGCCTTCACGTCGTGGTTCGTGATGCGCTCCAATTCCTTGATGCGCTCGGCATCCTCCTCGGTGAAATCCCGGTAGAGGGCGCGCATGGACTCGTGCTGATCGGCCGGGAAGGCCGCGAGCTGCGGCAGAGGCAGGTTCACCAGGGCGAGGAAGTACTCGACTTCGACCTCGACGCGGTGCGCCATCAGCCCCCACTCGGAAAGGAGGGGCGCAAGCGAGGCGGTGTGTCGGCGGTACCGGCCATCGACCGGGCTGAGGGCTGTCAAAGCGGAGAGTTCCATGGCGTCTGGTTTGCTGCCGCAAAAGTAGGCCTTCTGAGCGGGACCTGCACGCCCTACATTCGCGGCATGCAACCCCGCCTCATCCGTTTCGCGCTCGCCTGCTGGACCTTGGGCGCTGCCCTCGGAGCCGGATTCAACGCGGTCCTCGGCGCGCTCAGCCCGGCGTACTTCCGCCGCGTGATGGGCTGGGACTTCCCCGGCATCGGCTCGGCGGCCGTGCTGCAAGGGCTGCTCGAAGGCACGGTCTACGGACTCCTCGTGGCGCTCGTTTTGGGCGGCCGGTGGCTGCGGACCAAATCCCCCCTCGCCGTCCTCCTCCCTCTCCCCCTCTGGTCTACCCTCGCCGCCCTCGCAGGCGGCCTCCTTGGCGCGGGCCTCGCCGCCCTCAACCCGCCCTACTTCACCGCAACCTTCCCCGCAGCCGACGGCCTCTTCGGCCCCTCCCTCACCGCCTTCGGCGCGGTCGGGGGCGCCATCAACGGCGCCCTCCTCGGCGCGGCCTTCGGCACCCTCGCCACCTGGTCGCGCCTCCGCACACCCTAACGGCCCTCCCTGCCGGCGGCCCTCCCTCCGGTCGGGCGTTCGGCCGCTCCGCGCCCGAGAACAAATGGTCAAATAGCCGAATAGTCAAATGGACCACACGGTCCCGCAGTCAATCCCGAACGCAACGAACAGAAAACCCGTCTCGTCGGTTGCTGCCGTACCGACCGACACTGTCACTACCGGAGTAGAGTACCCGCCTCCATGCGTTGGAGCCGCTCGGCGAAGAACTCCAGAAGTAGGCGTTGAAGCCCACACCGCCGAAGTCTCCATCGTAGAGGCGGCCGCCGCCCGGCAACGCCGAAAAACCAGAACTGTTCGTTCCATTCCAGCCCGGCGTATCCGAACCCGAAGATTTCATTTGGTCTCCTGCAACGGATGCTCCGCCCAAGTAATCTGTTAACTCCGTGTATTCCCCGTCCGTTGGCACGTGCCAGCCGCTTGGACACACCCCACGGGCATCGTCCACCGCATACCAATTGTACAGGCGACCAAAGTCCTCCAAATTGGCCACCTCATCGCAGGGCTCATCGTAACAGGGTGAGGGTCCCTCACCATAAACCGCCTGCGCGCCGGAGGCCGTGCTCGACCACTCCGCATCCGTCAATTCGCCCGGGATCGCATCGCCGTTCGCGTAGTGCGTGTTGCGCAGGTTCTCGGCGAACCAGCATTGCTCGCCGATGGCCACCAGGTCGTACGTGCAGCCGTCGTAAGTCACGGTGGACGCGCCGCCGCATTCCTCGGGGCCGTAGGCGCACGAGCCGTCGTCGATGACCGCGTCGGGGTTGAAGTTGCCGGCCGTGGCGTCCGTGCAGCCGGCGGTGGCGCAGACGTAGCTGAAGGTGGTGTCGGCTCCAGTTTGGAACACATACCAAAAATCAATCTGCTCCACGTACACCGAATCGAATAACTGCTCGATCGACTCCACCACCGGCACATCCGGACCCGGCCCGTTGCACACCCCGCATGCGTCGTAGTCGCCCACGCAGTCGTCCACGTCGTCGCAGTCGTCGTCGGAGTCCGCATCGACCCCGTCGCCGTTGCACTCCCCGCACGGGTCGTACACGCCCACGCAATCGTCCTGCGAGTCGAAGATGCCATCGTCGTCGGAGTCCTGCTCCTCGAACACCCCGAGCGGGCCCAGAAGGTCGGCCACGCCGATCTGGTTATCGTCGTTGTAATCCGGATCCCAGTTCGGGTTCGTTTGGGCGAGGGCGGTAGAGGCGGCCACCAATGCGACCGCGAGGAAAGCATGGCGCATTCGAAGGGATTTGGTCAGATTAAATATACAAATACAATCGCAATCAAACCATGAAGGACGGCTGCCCGTCATTGTGGCTAACGAACCAACCAGCAATCAATCCCGGATGCAGCGAACCGATGAGCCATTGAGCAAGCTGCCGTAGGTCTGGTTCACGAAGGAACTGCCCCCATTGATTTTTCTGCCATATGCACCCCATCCGTTTTGGGTAGATGTCCAAAAATTGGCCTTCTGGCTCGCTTGAAGGAACCCCCCCTCAAAACCGCGAATGCCTCCTGGCACCGCCGAGAAGCCGGACGCATTGGAACCGTTCCAGCTTGGCGAATCTCCAGGCGATGACTTCAATAGCGTGCCGGAAACTGACTCACCGCCCAAGAAATCAAGCAATTCCGCCCATTCGGCATCGGTTGGAACGTGCCAGTTGGATGGACACAATCCCCTGGAATCGTCGACGGCTAAGAAGTTGTAAAGCCGACCAAAATCCTCCAAATTGGCCACTTCATCACAAAGCGGTTGGTCGCAAGGCGAATCCCCTGTACCATAGACCGCCTGCGCCCCAGAAGTGGTGCTGGCCCATTCCTCCGACGTCAAACCGCCTGGAATGACCTCTCCATTTGCATAATATTCCGAATGGAGGTTTTGGGTAAACCAGCATTGACTGCCGATGGATGCCGTGCTGTATTCGAAGCCGTTGTAGGATACGGAAGTGCCGCACTCAAATACTGGGTAGATGCAATCACCTGAATCGTCGGTGGCCGTGGCGTTGAAATTGAGGGCTGTAGCATCGGTGCATCCAGTCACTTCATCTGCGTTGCATACGCCATCGCCATCCGTGTCTTCGCAATCTTTGACACACCGGATACTGAGTCCACATCCGATGCAATTGTCGGCGAACACTGCGCTTTGGTCATTGGAATTCAATATGGAATAGGCAGCTGCAGCCCCTTGCGCCATGAACCAAACCCCCAACGACCCCAAGTCCACATCCTCTCCTTCTGCACTGCGCCCGCCAGCGGGGCGTGCACTGAAGCCGCTGCTGTTCGAGCCATCCCAGGGAATCGGGTCCCAAGGTGTTGCCTTCATTGCCGTTCCAGCCATTTGGTCTCCACCCAAGTAAGCCGCCAACTCCGACCACTCGTCGCTGGTCGACACGTGCCACCCAACCGGACAAATCCCACGGGCGTCTTCCACAGCAGCCCAATTGTACAGAAAACCGTAATCTAGCACGTTTGAAAGGTCATCTCCAAAGGCTGCAAGCGCACCTTCGTTTACCGCAACCCATTCTGACGGGGCCGATGCCGATAACAGCGCATCTCCATTTGTGTAGGTCTCAGTCTGGAGGTTCTCTTGAAACCAACAATCGCCCGCAATGGCCACAATGCTGTAATCGTGACCGTGGTAGTTGAGCGCCGTCTCGTTGATGCACGCATCGATGCAGGTCCCGTCATCGATCAAGGCAGAGGCATCGAAATTCAAGGCATGCAGGTCCTTGCAGCCCGCCACTCGCACCGAGATCCATTCTTCACCGTTCCAAAGGAGCACGGATCCCGGCTCGATGTCGGAAGGGTCCGGGAATGGGTA
>CBFHPD010000046.1:0-16107 GCA_965657495.1 uncultured Flavobacteriales bacterium | reverse complement strand
CAAGTGCGCGGGCAGCTCTACGACGCCCAAGGCAGCCCCCTCGTGGGCGCGCGCGTCATCGCCCAAGGCACCAACGTCTCCACGGTCACCGACATCAACGGCTTCTACACCATGGCCGTTCCCCAACACACCATGAACATCTCGTACTCGGCCCCGGGCTACAGCGTGGAAAACTTGGCCGTGTCGAACCCGGTCATGAACGTCGCCTTAGCGCCCGCCCAACTCGACCAAGTCATGGTGGCGGAGGAGATGGTCGAGGAAAGCTTGTTCGGCGGACGGGCGAGCCGCCGCGCCGACTTCTCAGACGAGCCCGCCATGAACTATGCCGCCGTCCAAGTGGGACACTCCCCCACCTCCACCCGCTTCGACATCGGCGCCCGGCACGACATCCCCTCCGACGGCAAACACCATGCCGTGCGCATCCAGGACCACGCCATTCCAGTGGAGTACCTCTACCAGGTCACCCCCAAACTCGACCCCCAAGTCTACCTGACGGCTCACTTCACCGATTGGGAAGAACTCGACCTCCTCGACGGACGGATGCACATCTACTTCGAAGACGACTACGTGGGCGAAAGCCAACTGCAGCTCAACTTCGTGGAGGACACCCTGTCCATCTCACTCGGCCCCGATCCCGGCATCCAAGTCAGGCGCAAGCGAATCGAACGGGAAAACAACACCAACCTGTTGAGCGGCCGCCACGAATACGTCCGCGCCTACGAGTTCACCATCACCAACCGGAAACGCGCCACCATCCACATCGAAGTGGAAGACCAGTTGCCCCTCGCAAACAACGAGGAAATCGAAATCAACGCGACCAAGGCGTCGGGCGCTGAAATCGACGACGAAACCGGGCTGGTCGTTTGGGACCTCGAAATCGGAGCGGGCAAGACCGAAGATTGGGTGTACCGCTATGAAGTGCGCTCACCGAAGGAGTTCCCGCTGTCGGTCGATTAATCGACGATGGGCGCGCCGTATTTGTCCTGGTACTTCCGGTAAAGCTGCCGCTGGCGTTGGTCGAGGTCGAGTTCACGGCCTTCGATGAACGCCAGCGACACGCGGTTTGAACGCATGTCCAGGGCGTCGCCGTCGGACACAAACAGGGTCGCGGTCTTGCCCGTTTCGATGGAGCCCAAGGCGCGGTCGATGCCCAGGATTTGGGCCACATTGAGCGAAATGGCGCGAACCGCTTGCTCGTAAGTCAGCCCGTAGGCCGCCGCTGTGCCCGCATAGAAGGGCAGGTTCCGCGTATTCATGTGCTCCATGCCGCCCGCGCATTGGATCCCATACAAGACCCCTTCGTCCTCCAGCAGCTTAGGCAGGCGGTAGGCCAAATCCACATCGTCCTCCGGCAAGCGCGGCAGCGCGTGGGTGCGGTTCAACAGCACGGGCACCCCGTTTTCACGCAACAAATCCGCCACCAAATACGCCTCGCTTCCCCCTACGATGACCACGTGGTCAAGTCCGTGCTCCCGCTTGAAATGCACCGCATCGGTGATGCCCCGCGCATCCTCCACGTGAATGTACACGTTCACCTGTCCCCCCCAAACCGCACGCATCGCCTCCAAGCGCACATCGCGCGGCGTGCGGATGTCGCCCGCCACCGGCTCGGGATGTCCGGCTGCATACGCCTTTGCCTCTTCGAAAAAGTGCGCAATCTCCAAGCACTGCTGGTCGTACGACTTCGAACGGATGACATCGACCATGCCGTGGTCGCGGTGGCGGTGGTAGGAACGCGGCCAATTCAGGTGCACCCCATCGACCGCTCGGATGGCGGCGTCTTCCCAATTCCACGCATCGAACTGCACCACGCACGACGAACCGCTGATTACGCCGCCCTGGGGCGTGGGTTGGCCCAACAACACGCCGTTGGTGCGCACGGTCGGCGTCACCTCGCTGTCCGTGTTGTAGGCGATCAAGCTGCGCACATGGGGCTTGAACGTGCCCACTTCCGCATAGTCCCGCGTGGCCCGCACGGCTTGGATTTCTTGCAAGCCGAGGGTGGAATTGGCCGCGATGAAGCCGGGGTAAATGTGCCGGCCGCTCACATCGATGACCCGCCGGTAGCGGCCGGGATCTGCATCCCGCTCCCGGCCCACGTAGTCGATTTTACCCTCCCGCAGGCCGATGGCCGCCCCCTCGATGACGTCGCCCGTTCCAAGGTGCGCGATGCCGCCGAGCAGCAAAATGGATTCGCTTTGCGGCGCCGCGGGCGTCGGTTGGGCGCTCACGGGCGATTTAACGGCCCAAATCGCCGCGAAAATCAAGATCAAGCTATAGACCCTCATCGTGTTTCTTCTAAGTCCGTATCACAGTGGTAATGGAAAGGCGCCTGCATGGACGGTTGGCGGCGCTCCTCGCTTGGATCGGCCAACATCGCCTGGATGAGCCGCGCCCGCTCGAGCCGCATGGCTTCCCGCATCAGCGCATCTTCCTCCGCATGGAATTCGCACCGCCCATCTACCCACGTCTGCACAGCCCGCGTGTAAATGCTCATGGGGTGGCCATCCCAAAGCACCAAATCGGCATCCTTGCCCGGGGCAATGGACCCCACCCGGTCATCGATGTGGAGCATCCGAGCCGGGTTCAGCGTCACAAACTTCCAAGCCTCCTCTTCCGGCACCCCGCCGTACTTGATGGCTTTGGCCGCTTCCTGGTTCAGGCGCCGCGCCATCTCGGCATCGTCCGAATTGAATCCCGTCAACACCCCTTGGCCGTGCAGCACCGCGCCGTTGTAGGGAATGGCGTCCTTCACCTCGTACTTGTAGGCCCACCAATCGCTGAACGTACTGCCCGCCGCGCCGTGCTCCGCAAGCTTGTCCGCGAGTTTGTACCCTTCGAGGATGTGCGTGAACGTGTTGATGCGGAAGCCCAAGCTATCGGCCATGTGCATGAGCATGTTGATCTCGTCCTGCCGGTAGCTGTGGCAGGTGATGTGGCGTTCTCCGGCGAGGATTTGGGCCAAAACCTCCAGCTCCAAATCCCGACGCGGCGCCACCGGGGGCTCGCCCCTCCGGAACAACCTGCGCGCCCAATCGCTCATCGCGCGCCCGTGCTCCCGCCACACCTCTGCGTACTCCGCTGCCGCCAAAAACCGCTCGTAGAACACCTGCTCCACCCCCATCCGCGTCTGCGGAAACCGCGTGGTGTAATCCGACCCCCAATTGCTCTGCTTCACGTTCTCGCCCAAGGCGAATTTGATGAAGGGCGGCGCATCCGCGTACAACATGGCTTCCGGCGTCACCCCCCACCGCAACTTGATCAAGGCGCTTTGGCCCCCGATGGGGTTCGCTGATCCGTGCAGGATTTGAGACGTGGTGACCCCGCCGGCCAGTTGGCGATAGATGTCGATGTCTTCGGAGTTGATGACGTGCTGCAGGCTCACCTCGGCGCTGCTGGATTGCGTGCCCTCGTTGATGCCACGGGTGGCTGCTATGTGGCTGTGTTCGTCGATGATGCCGCACGTCAGGTGCTTGCCCCGGGCGTTGATGACCTCGAGGTTGTCCGGAACGGGTTGCTTGCCAAAGCACGTGGCGGGGTCGAGGTCCACTCCGACGGCCAGGATTTGGCCGGCATGGATGAGGACATCGGCGGAAGCGAGTTTGCCCTGCAATTCATTCGTCCAAACCGTGGCTCCTTGGAACAGCATCGTCCGCTGGGCCGGACGCTCGCTTCGGCCGTAGGCCATGAATGGAGAGGTCAACGGACCGAGTTGAGGCACGTCGTTGCCCACCGTGTCCGCCCCGGCTGGAGCGGGTTTTTCCTCGTCCGACTGGCGGATTGCGCTCCAAACAAACGGCTCCCCCGACGGCAGTTCGCCGCTCCCTTCCCAAATCCGGCTGTCCATCCACACGTTGCCCGCAAACCGGAGCACACCGACCATCCCCAACGGTTTGGCCGGAGACTGCAGCATGACCTGGCGTTGGTACACCTCCATCTTCACAGGGATGCGCGTGGTGTCCGCGTCTGCGATGATGCGCCATTGGGCCTTCGGGCTCGCGGGATTGCCCTCCACCTCCAGCCGCACCACCTCGCCTTGGATGGTGACGTCATACCAACCGCGCACATCGGCCGGCGGCAGCGGCTGCAAGACGTGGCACGTGCCGGCAATCCAATGCTCGAACCAGTGGGTTTCGGGGTCGAACAGCGGACCATCGGCCAAAATGAAGTGGGCACGGGACCCTGGGCGCAACGTGCCCACTTCCGCCTCCACCCCCAGGGCCTCCGAAGGAACCGTGGTCCACGCAGCGAGGGCATCCGCCTCGGTCAAGCCATGGTCCATGGCCCGGCGGGTGGCTGCGACCAGTTCCTTGGGCGAAGACAACCCCGAAGCCGTAAAGGCCACCGGAACGCCCGCACGCACCAAATGATTTGCCTGAGCCGGCGCCCATTCCCAATGCTTCAACTCCTCCAGTGAGATGTACCGCGCAGTCACCGGGTCCGACACATCAAACGGCTTCGGAAAATTCAGCGGCAACACGCAGAGCGCACCGGATTCAAGCAAAGCTTCCGTTTGGCGGTAGCCGTCTTGGAGGCCAACAAACGCCCACGGTTGCTCTTCGCCCATCCGCTGGCGCAACGCATCGGCGCGCAGGGCATCTTGCCAGTTACTCACCTCCACAAACCCCGGGAAACCGAGTTGGTCGTTCCAAGCCTGCAAGCTGAGGTTCATCGATCCGTCCCCGCCTTGGGCATACCACTTGGCGTCTTCAGCGGTTTGTTCGAGCAATGCGATGGCCCCCATGAGCGAACGCGGGTAATCTTGGGAAGAGGTTCCCTTGCGGAAGCTGAAATGGCGGCTTGCCTCTTCGCGGATGATGGCGTTGTGGGGCGATTCATCGAAGGTGACCAAGGCGCCCGATCCGCGGGCGATGCCATCCCGCCGGTGGGTCAACACGGCCCCAATGCCGGCTTCAATCCACGGCTTGGCCTCTCCATCCGCCTCGAAGGCGTCGGCCGCCCGCGTTTCCGGGTGGATGGCCTCGTTCCAATGGAATGCACCGGGTTTGTCCGACAATTCCTGTGGCCCGCGGCTGCCCGGGAAGCGGTCCGATTCCTCCCGCAACCCCCACTCGGCGTGGAGGTCGATCAGCGAGGGGTACAGGTGAAAGCCCGGCAAGGCGCGTTCAATCGCCGGCCCAGTCCATTCCACTGTCCCGAAGGGGCCCACGGCTTCTACGCGGCCCTCATTCACCACCAAGGTGGCGTCCTCGATCACTTGGTCGGGCGCGACGTGCACCGTCACGTGGTGCCAAATCCGCGCCGCCCATTCCCGCTCAGGCGCCCCGTTCACTGGCCGGTCCGCCTGGGCCTGGACCGCCGTCCCCACCGTGGCCGCAACGCCCAACATCCATACACGAATCATGCTCATCATCTCATGCGATTGAAGGCCCGAAGTTACGGGCAGGCAGCTACCTTTGCACCATGGCCATTCCCACATCCGTCTATGCTGAAATGACGCCGAATCCGGCGGTCATGAAGTTCGTTGCTGACCGCGATTTGATTGCGGCCGGCAAACAAGTCGAATTCCGCAGCCCGCAAGAAGCGGCGTTGTGTTCGCCGTTGGCCGTGGAGCTGTTCCATTTTCCCTTTGTCACCAACGTGTTCATCAGCGGTCCCTTTGTGTCGGTCACCAAGGATGAAAGCTTGGGTTGGGAGATGATTGTGCAGCAGTTGCGGGAGTACATCCGCGAGTGGCTCATGGAGCATGATGTGGCGGTGGACGCTGCGCAATTGGCCGAAGTGGAGGAACAATTGACCCAGCCCAAACCCCAAGCGGAAGCGACCGCAGCCCCCAACACGCCCGACTTCATTCGCGACGAGGACATCGTCCCCACGGAACAGGACGAAGCCATCCGTTCGCTCCTCGATGAATTCGTTCGCCCGGCGGTTGAACAAGACGGCGGAGCCATCGACTTCAAAGCGTTCAAGGAAGGCACGGTTTACGTGCACATGCGGGGTGCGTGCAGCGGTTGCCCTTCGTCGATGCAAACGCTGAAAGGGGGCATCGAGCAACTGCTCACCTCGAAGATCCCAGAGGTTCAGGAAGTGGTGGCCATCGGCGTGTGATCCGATCAGGTCAGCTTTTGCTGAATCCCCCGAAGTTCTTCGCGCACGTGGTCCAAGGTTGATTGGATGCGCTCCATGCCTGCAAAGGCGGGGGTGGGCCAATCGAATGCGAGGTACGCGCGGGCGCGCCACATTTCGACCACATCCTGAGGAGCGACGCGGTAGGGCGCAAAGTCCGGGTTGTCTGAAATCAGGAGGTAGTCCCCGTGGGTGTCGAGCCGGTTTTCCACCCGCTTGAACACCACCCCGTGCTCGCGGGTCACGACGATATAAGGCCGCATGCCTCCGGCCCGTGTCCAGTCCTCTTCGTAGTGGGCTAGCACGTAACTGCCATCGGGGATGGGGAGCATGCTCTCGCCCTCGATTTGGAACATGCGGTACGTCGCTTCCTGGGACAATTCGCGCACCGGTAAGTTGAAATGGGCCAGGCCCTCGACGTACTCGGGATCGCCATAGCCGCTGAGGTATCCGGCGGATGCCCGCACCGGCACGATGGCCACGCGCTCCCGCTCCTCGGTCCGGTCGACGGGCACCGACAGGATGCGGAGTTCCCCACCTGTCACGCGCCGCTGTTGCCGCTCTTGTTCGGACTCGCCATGAACGAGCGCATCGAGGGTGAGCCCGAAGTAGCGGGCCATGGCCACGAGGGTGGCGAGCTTCGGTTCTGCGCGGCCCTCCTCGTAGGCGCCGAGGGCCGAACGTTTCAGACCGAGGCCGTCGGCCAAGGCCTGCTGGGTCAGTCCCGCGGCCTTGCGCAGGTCCTTTATGCGATGTGCCAATTCCATGAGCAGCGACCCGAAAGGTAGGTGATTTTCTGTGCATGCTCAAATTTTTAGCAAATGATTTGGTCTAAAAAAGCATAATTCATCTGCGTTCAAGAAAAATTCACAAACGCAACTTGAATTTGTGCCAAAATAATTAGCTTTGCCTACATCGTTAGCAAACCATGCACCAAGCACACCGATCCATCCTGCACCTCGACCTCGACACCTTTTTTGTGTCCGTGGAACGTCGCCTTGACAGCCGGCTCAACGGCATGCCCATCCTCATCGGCGGAACGGGCGATCGCGGGGTGGTCGCCTCGTGCAGTTATGAAACGCGCGCGTTTGGGGTGCACGCAGGCATGCCCATGCGCCAGGCGCGCGCGATGTGCCCCGAAGCAGTCGTGATCCGCGGAAACTCCTTGAACTACATGAAGCTCTCCGAAGCGGTGACGGACATTGTCCGCGAAGCCGTTCCCGTGTGCGAAAAAACGTCCATTGACGAGTTCTATGCCGACCTCACCGGCATGGATCGCTTCTTCGGTTGCTGGCAATTTTCCACCGAACTCCGTGAGCGGGTGATGCGCGAAACCGGACTGCCCATCTCCTTTGGGCTCAGCACCTGCAAAACCGTGAGCAAAGTCGCAACCGGTGAAGCGAAACCCGACGGTTCCATCCGGGTGGAAAACGGCTTGGAAAAACCCTTCCTCGGCCCCCTTTCCATCCGGAAAATCCCCCAGGTCGGGATGCACACGTACCAAACCTTGCGCAACCTCGGCGTCCGCCGCATCCACACCATCCAGGAAATGCCCCGCGACCTCATGCACCAAGTGCTGGGAACGAACGGCTTGGCAATTTGGCGCAAGGCGCAAGGCGTTGACCCCTCACCCGTTGTTGCTTACAACGAGCGCAAGTCCATTTCCACCGAACGCACCTTCGCGCAAGACACCACCGACTTGAATAAACTCCGGGGCTTACTCGTGGCGATGGCGGAGAATTTGGCCTACCAACTGCGGCGGGGCAAAAAAGTCACCGCCTGCGTCACGGTGAAGGTGCGGTACGCCGATTTCGACACGCGCTCCATGCAAGCGCGCATTCCATACAGCGCGGCCGATCACGTCCTGATCCCCAAGGTCCGGGAACTGTTCGACCGGCTGTACGACCGGCGGGTGCGGGTGCGGCTCGTCGGCATCCGCTTCAGCCACTTGGTCGGAGGAGGCACCCAAATGGACCTGTTCGAAGACACGGAAGAGCGCACGAACCTGTACCAGGCGCTCGACCGGATTCGGGGACGGTTCGGGGACCGCAGTGTGGTCACCGCTGCCGGCATGGAAGCGCGCACCATCGGCCGCAGCAACCCGTTCAACGGCGACGCCCCCCTGCTCCTCGCCAACCGCCATCAATGAAAACCGCCTAAATTCACTTCCCATGTGTGGTCGCTATGTCACCGTATCCTCTGTCCAAGCCATTGAAAAACGGTTCAATGTCCGCGTTCCTGAATCCGTCGGGGATGCCTTGCAACCCAACGCCAACGTCTCCCACGGCGATGCGGCCCCGGTCATTGCCAGCGATGCGCCCGAACAGGTGCAGCGTTTTCAGTTTGGCTTCACCCCCCGCTGGGCTAAAAAGCAATTCTACACCATCAACGCGCGCAGCGAAGGCGACCACAATGCGGCCAACGATGTGCGCTACACCGGTGCGATGGGCATTTTGCAGAAGCCGATGTTTCGGCAGTCCATCCGCGACCGGCGCTGCCTCATCATCGCAGATGCGTTCATTGAAGGGCCGGAGCGCGAAAAACTGACGCGGCCGTTCCTCGTGTACCCGCGGACAGGCGAACGGCCTTTAGCCCTTGCGGGGATTTGGGATGAGTGGACCGACCCTTCTTCAGGGGACGTGCTGCGCTCTTTTGCCATCTTGACCACCGTTGCCAATGGGTTGATGCAAGCCATTGGGCACCACCGCAGCCCTGTGGTGCTTGAGCCCGATGCTGAACGCGCGTGGGTCGACCTCGGTACCCCCCTCAGTGACATCACGGCCTTGATGCGCCCCTGTTCGGACGGACGGCTCAATGCCTACCCCATCTCCCCCGAAATCCGGGATCCTCGAGCGAACGGGTCGCACCTGCTTGCCCCCATCGGAGAACGCATCCACCCGGAATGGAACTATGTGCTGCACGAAGAGTTGGAAATGTTTGGCATGGGGGAATCGCGAGCCAAATCCCGCCGCAGCTCCTCCCAACAAGGCACCCTGTTCTAACGGCCCGCCGATGTACCTGAATTGCCATTCTTGGTTCAGCCTCCGCTATGGGGCGGTGAGCCCACGCGCCGTGGTGGAAGAGGCTGCACGCCGCGGCATCCCTGCGTTAGCACTCACCGACGTGAACAACACCTCGGCGGCATGGGACTTCGTGCGGCACGCCAACGAGTTGGGGGTGCGGCCCGTCCTCGGGGTGGACTTCCGGCGGGGAGCCCAGCAAGCGTTCATCGGGTTGGCGCGCAACCCGGAGGGCTACGCCGAACTGTGTGCCCACCTCTCAGATTGGCTGCAACACGGCCCCCGGCCACAGCCTAGCTGGGAACACGTAACGGTGATTTATCCTTGGCCAGTATGGCGCGCAAACCCGGTACCGCTGCAGGACCACGAATGGATTGGCGTTCGTGCCCGGGAACTGCCGGAACTGCGCTTGCAGCGGGCCGAAGTGCCTTGGGAGCGGCTCGTTGCCCTGCACACCACTTCGTTCCGGCACCAACGGGACTGGAACTGCCACCGGCTCCTGCGGTCCATCGGGGAAAACACCCTGCTGAGCAAGCTGAGTCCCGAAGCTACCGGGCATCCAGCAGACCGGTGGGCCGATCCCGCAGAACTCGAAGAAGCCTTTTCCGAACGGCCCGAACTGCTCGCGCGAAGTGAACGGCTGTTGTCCGAATGCACCATGGCCCTGCCCCAACCCGTCGCGGGGCGGCTGCACAACAACCAACACACGTATACCGGATCTGAGGAGGGCGATGACCGGTTGGTGCGCACCCTCTGCGCCGAAGGGTTGGCGTACCGCTACCCCGACCACGATGAGGGGGTGGTGACGCGGATGGAAATGGAGTTGGAAGTGATTCGGAAGCAAGGGTATTTGGCCTACTTCCTCATCAACTGGGACATCACGAGTTTCGCCCGAAGCAAGGGGTATTTCTATGTCGGGAGGGGTAGCGGAGCCAATAGCTTGGTGGCGTACCTGCTGCGCATCACCGATGTGGACCCCATTGAACTCGACCTGTATTTCGAGCGCTTCATCAACCTGTACCGCAAAAACCCGCCGGATTTTGACATCGATTTTTCGTGGACCGATCGGGACGATGTCACCGCCTACATCTTCCGCCGCTTCGACCACGTGGCGCTCGTGGGGGCGTACAGCACCTTTCAATACCGGGCCGTGGTGCGGGAGTTGGGGAAGGTGTTTGGGTTGCCCAAAGCGGACATCGACGTGCTGGCAAATGGGCAATTCGACCCCAATCGCTTGGATGAGCTGGAACGTTTGGTCATCAAGTACGCTGCCTTACTGAAGGATCAGCCCAATGCGCTCACAATCCACGCGTGTGGCCTGCTCATTGCCGACCAACCCATTCACCGCTACTGCGCCACGTTCATGCCGCCCAAAGGGTTCCCCACCACCCAGTTCGACATGGTGGTGGCGGAAGATGTGGGGCTGTACAAGTTCGACATCCTCAGCCAGCGCGGACTGGGGAAGATCAAGGACACCATGGACTTCATCGAACGGCGCACTCCGGACGCGGCTAAGCGCATCGACATCCACGACATGCGGCGGTTCAAAGCAGACCCGAAGATCCGGGCCATGCTGCGGAATGCAGAGGCGGTGGGGTGCTTCTATGTCGAGTCTCCGGCGATGCGCATGCTGCTGAAAAAACTGCAGGTGGACACCTACCTCGGGCTGGTGGCTGCAAGTTCGGTCATCCGGCCGGGCGTGGCAAAAAGCGGCATGATGAAGGCGTACATCGAGCGGCACCGGCACCCCGAACGGAGGCAGGATGCCCACCCCGTTCTGCTGGAGCTGATGCCCGAAACCTACGGCGTGATGGTGTACCAAGAGGACGTCATCAAGGTCGCTCACCACTTTGCGGGACTCGACCTGGGCGAGGCCGATGTCCTGCGGCGGGGGATGAGCGGGAAATTCCGATCCCAGGCTGAATTTGCTCGGGCAGCTGAAGCGTTTCAGCGAAAGGCCGTAGCCAAAGGGCACCGGCCCGAGGAGGCCAAGGAAGTCTGGCGGCAGGTGGAGAGTTTTGCCGGCTACGCCTTCGCAAAAGGGCACTCCGCTTCGTATGCCGTGGAGAGCTACCAGAGCCTCTTTCTGAAGGCGCATTGGCCGTTGGAGTACATGGCGGCTTGCATCAACAACTTCGGCGGCTTTTACCGCACCGAATTTTACGTGCACGAGGCGCGGATGTTAGGGGCTCGCATCGAGGAGCCGTGTGTGAACCGCGGGGGGTGGGAAGCCGATGTGGACGGTGATGCGCTCGTGCTGGGGTGCAATTTGGTGAGCGGGCTGGAGGCCGAAGGGGTGGGGAAATGGATGCGGGAGCGGCGGCTCAACGGGCCCTTTCAGTCCTTGAGGGACTTCGTGGACCGGGTGCCGATCGCGCTGGAACAGTTGGTGCTGCTCGTGCGGGCCGGTGGGTTCCGGTTCACCGGTGCGACCAAGCAGGCCCTGCTTTGGGAGGCGCACTTCTTGCTGGGGCATGGGCGCGGGCAGGAGGGACAGCCGCAGCTATTCACTTCCACATCGCGCGCCTTTGCCTTGCCCGATTTGGAAAGTGGCCCGCTCGAGGATGCCTTTGACCAAATCGAATTGTTCGGTTTCCCGCTGCGTTCGCCCTTCTGCCTGTTGACGCCTGCCGCACAAAATCACGCGCGGGACGCGGTGCCCGCCCGCGGCCTGCCCGCCCGACTTGGTCAGGTGGTAAGCGGTGTGGGGTACTTGGTGACGGTGAAGGAAACCCGCACCTCGCGGGGGGAGCGCATGTGCTTCGGGTGCTTCTTGGATGAGCGCGGCGACTGGTTGGACACCGTGCATTTTCCACCTGCACTGCGCACGCACGCGTTTCGAGGGCGGGGGATTTACCGCATTACGGGGCCGGTACGGGAGGAGTACGGCTGCGTGCACATCGAAGCCGTGGCCTTGGAGAAGCTCGACTACATCCCCGATCCGCGCTATGCCGAAGGGGAGGCTGCGATGGAGGTGAACCGCAAGCCTTCCGGGGGGCGGCGGCGCAATGTTCCGAGTGCGCGCAGCAGCGGGGCACAGTTGAAGCGGTCAGCCCTTTGACGGCGGGGCGATTCGCCACCGCAAGCCGGCGTAGACCATGCGGCCGAAGATGGGGCCGTAAACCAAGCTCGCATCGAAAAACCGGTTGAAATCGGCTTCGCTCGCTGTGGCTGCGATGATGGGGCGCTCTTGCCGGACATTCATGACGTTCTCCACACCGACGTACAGGCTGGTGGTGCTGGAGAAATCGCGGGTGGCTTGGATGTTCAACTGGGTGAAATCCGGGGCCACTTCGGGCTGTTGGAAGTCCTCGGGGTTTGAGGCGGTCGTGGGCAAGCGCTGGGCACCAACCCATTGCAGGGTGGCATCGGCCCGCCATTGGCTGCCATCCTCGCCGAGGCGGCTGGCGTAGGAGATTTGGCCAAAACCGCGGTGCCGCGAAACGAACGGATCGCGGCGGTGTTCCGCTTGCAGCCGGTCCGTCACCGCGTCCACGTAGCGGTAGGCCAGTCGGATGTCGAATCGGCGGTGGGCGGACCAGTCGAATTCGACTTGCGCGGTTTGGGAACGGGAAACTCCTTCCAAGTTGTAAAACAAGATCGCCGAGGGATCCCAGTCCATGTCCACCACCAGGCGGTTCGTGAACTCCGTCCAATAGGCGTCAAACGCCACCGAGGCATCGCGGTAATTCAATTTAAACGCCGCTGTAGCATTCAAGCCCAAATTCGTGGCCTGCTCCGGACGGATGTCCAGCACCTGCAGCGGCGCCACCTCATCGCCCTGCCAAGTCAGCCACGACCGCCGGCTCGCCCACGGGCCCAACTGCTCCATCAACGGCGTGGGCACCCGCAGGCCACGCCCCGCAGACGCCTTCAACGACAATCCCTCCGTGACACTGAACCGGGCATGCAACCGCGGCGTGACGAATCGGCCATACAGGTTGTGCGCGTCAGCCCGCAAGCCCGCCACCACATTCCACCGCCGCTCGTCATCGAACGTGTACTCAAAAAACACCCCCGGCACGCGCTCCTTTCGGGACCAATTGACCGTTGTCGAATCCGTCCACTCCGCCGACTCCGAGAATCCGTTGTACAGGAAGCTGGCCCCCGTGGTAAACGTGTGGTGCTCCGGCGCTAACCGTCCGGCATACAGCACATTGCCCCGGAACATGCGCTCCACCCCGTCGTATCGGTTGCCGCCCATGTTGTGCTGGGTGCGGTGGTGGATGGCATTGAACTGGGTGCCGATGCTGCGCCACGGTGCATCCGGGAAGACGAAGCCGGTTTTTGCACTCGCCTCTGCGCGCTCGATGAAGGACGTGCCGCGCCATGCCGCTTGCAATCCGGGGCGCGCCTGCCAATCGTGGATTTGGTCCCAAACCGCCTCCCCGGCCAGCCCGTCGGCCATCCCCGCGACCAACTCCGTGGTGGCCCCGGACACCGCGTACTCTCCACGGATGCCGCGGTCCCCGGTGAACTTCCATTCATTGCGCAGCACGAGATGCCGCTGGAGGGGGGTGTCCAAGAACCCGTCCCCGTTGCGGTCGTTTACCCGGCCGTTGTAGAGCGCGTGGCTCGAGATCGCCGTACGCCACCTGCGACTCACTTGGTGCGTGCTCACGTGATTCCACTCCATTCGTCCTGCGCCGTTGGCATAGAGGTTGGCGTGGAAGGGGTCAGCGTTCATGGGGTTTTTGAGGGCCACATTGATTTGGCCGGTGATGCTTTCATACCCGCCTGAGACGGATCCTGCGCCTTTGGAAATGGCGATGCTCTGCACCCAGTCTCCCGGGATGAGGAGCAGGCCCTGCACCACGGACAAGCCCCTGGGGCCCGGCATGTTATCGACCAACAATTGGGTGTATTTACCGTCCAAACCCAGCATCCGGATTTGGCGCGTGCCGGTGATGGCATCCGTGAAGGAGGCATCTACTGACGCGTTCGTCTCGAAGGCATCAGACAAATTGCAGCAGGCCGCTTTGACCAATTCCGCCCGGTTCAGGGTTTGGACATTCAGCGGGTTCATCAAGGACAAACTGCTCGGCCGCTGCTCGGCCACCACTTCCGCGGCCTCCAAGGTCACCCCAGGCCGCAAAACGAGCTCAACGAACCGCTCGCCTGCCCACACCCACCCCGAGGGTTCATACCCCACCATCGAAGCCTCGATGGTGTCCCCGATGGCCACCCCCTCCAATTCAAACACCCCAAACCCATCGGTAACCGCCAATTGGTCGCGGTGCAACAACTGAACATGCGCACCCGGCATGGGCACGTGCTTCAGTACAAACGTGCCCGTCTCCTCGTACACCTTCCCCTTTACCCGCTGCGCCCAAAGCCGCGGCGCCCCCAAGCACACCAAACCAACCAAGCACAGCGCCCGAAGTGCCCCGAGGTTATTCATGTTCGGAGCAACTGGCTCCCTCCCGGTATTTGCAGCACCCGTGCAATCCCGCATACTCCTCGTCCGTGGCTTTTCCAGCAGACGTGTCGTGCCCCACTGCATGAATCAAATCATGCAGATCCTGCTCGGTGAGGAGCTTTTCCTTGTAAATGACCGTCAATAGCTTCGTCTCTCGGTCCCACTCTGCAGAAACCACGCCCTTCACATCGAGCGCGCCTTCAATGCGGTCTTCGCACATGCCGCAAAGCCCTTCAACCCGGAATGCGGTTTCAACTTTCTGCGCTTGAGCCCCCAACGCAGACAACACAAAAACGAGTGACAACAAATGCTTCATGCCAACGAAAATACCCCATCGCCAATGAACTTCCCGTCATGGGACTGACAAAAAAAGCCAAGGGGAAGCAAAAAAGCCACCCGCTCAGGTGGCTTTTTCAATGGCAGTCGGGATAGCAGGATTCGAACCTGCGGCCTCTTCGTCCCGAACGAAGCGCGCTACCGGGCTGCGCTATATCCCGTTCAAGTGGCGGCAAATTTAATGCGCGCCCTCACGAATTCAATGCGCTCACTCCCCTTTGATGGAGGCCGAGAGGAAGTCTCGGTTCATGCGCGCGATGTTCGTCAAGCTGATGCCCTTCGGACACTCCACTTCACATGCCCCGGTGTTCGTGCAATTTCCGAACCCTTCCTTGTCCATCTGCTCAACCATGCGCTTCACACGGATGTCGCGCTCCGGTTGACCTTGCGGCAACAGGGCCAACTGTGAAACCTTTGCTGACACGAAGAGCATCGCTGAGGCGTTTTTGCACGTGGCCACACATGCCCCACAGCCGATGCACGTCGCTGCGTTGAACGCATCGTCCGCATCCGCCTTCGGGACGGGGATGGCATTGGCATCGATGGTGTTCCCGGAAGTGTTCACAGAAACGTACCCGCCAGCTTGGATCACGCGGTCAAACGCACTGCGATCGACCACCAGGTCCTTGATGACGGGAAAGGCCTTTGCACGCCAAGGTTCGATGTAAATGGTGTCCCCATCGTTGAAAGAACGCATGTGCAATTGGCACGTGGTCACCCCGCGGCCTGGGCCGTGGGCTTCCCCATTGATGAACATGGAGCACATGCCGCAAATGCCTTCGCGGCAGTCGTGGTCAAAAGCGATCGGATTCTTGCCGTCCCGAACGAGCTGGTCGTTCAGCACGTCCATCATCTCCAAGAACGACATGTGCTCGGAGATGTCAGAAACCGGGTAGGTTTCCATCCGTCCTTTGTCTGTTGGGCCGTTTTGGCGCCAGATCTTCAACGTCAAGTTCATGGTGTGATTACTTGTAGCTGCGTTGCTTCAGCTCGATGTTTTCGTAAACCAGTTCTTCTTTCTCCAACTTGGCCTCTGACGGGTCACCCGTGTACTCCCACGCAGAAACGTAGGTGTACTCGTCGTCCCGGCGGAGCGCTTCGCCCTCTTCTGTTTGGTGCTCCTCCCGGAAGTGGCCTCCACAGGACTCTTCGCGCGCCAACGCATCGACGCACATCAATTCACCCAACTCGAGGAAGTCCGCCACACGGCCTGCCTTATCCAGCTCCGGGTTGTATTGGCTATCC
>CBFHPD010000045.1:0-1817 GCA_965657495.1 uncultured Flavobacteriales bacterium | reverse complement strand
TAGTAGATCGATTGAATGCATCATTCAGGTTGTAGCATGGGAATTCTAGATGACCAGAGCCGCATCGTCCTTGCGGAATGCATCGGATGAAAGAAGGAATCGAATTCGCTTACCCAATGCCCTAAGCTTAAAAGTGCTTCCTCATCCTCGGGCGTTCCGTTGTCGCATTCATGCGCATGGTTCACCCGAGGATGATTTCGATCGCAAGTACCCTTGGGTCGGCCGCTGAGCCGTTATCTTAGCGGGCATGAGTGAGCAGCAACTGAATTCGGCCGCGTTGATGGCCTTGGAAAATGAGCACGGAGCGCACAACTACCATCCCCTACCGGTGGTGCTGGATCGCGGCGAGGGCGTGCATGTTTGGGATGTAGAAGGCAAACGCTACTACGACTTCCTCAGCGCGTATTCAGCGGTCAACCAAGGGCACTGCCACCCCCGCATCGTCGACGCCATGGTCAACCAAGCGCGGCAGCTCACCCTCACGTCGCGGGCCTTCTACAACTCGAAGCTCGGTCCTTACGAACGCTACGTGACCGCCTACTTCGGCTACGACAAGGTGCTGCCGATGAACTCCGGCGCGGAGGCCGTCGAAACCGCCATCAAGATCGCGCGGAAGTGGGCCTACGACGTGAAGGGACTCGCGCCCGACACGGCGAAAATCATCACGGCTACCGAGAACTTCCACGGTCGGACGACCACCATCGTCAGCTTCTCCACCGACCCCGACAGCACGGGCGGCTTCGGCCCTTACACCCCCGGCTTCGAGGTCGTTCCCTACAACGACGTCGATGCGTTGGCCGCTGCCTTGAAGGACCCGAACGTGGCCGCCTTCCTCGTGGAGCCCATCCAAGGAGAAGCCGGCGTGAACACACCCGACGACGACTACATCCAGCGGGCCGCTGCGCTTTGCAAGGAAGCCGGGGTGCTGCTCATCGCGGATGAAATCCAAACCGGCATCGCCCGCACCGGCGCATTGCTCGCCACTTGCGGCAACTGCACCTGCGCAAACGGGTGCGAGCGCCAGCCCGCCACCTACGTCAAGGCGGACCTCCTCATCCTCGGCAAGGCCCTGTCCGGCGGGGCGTACCCCGTCAGCGCAGTGCTTGCCGACAACCCGGTGATGGACGTCATCAAGCCGGGCCAACACGGCTCGACCTTCGGCGGCAACCCCGTCGCGGCGGAAGTCGCGGTGGCTGCGCTGGAAGTCGTAAAGGACGAGCGGCTGGCGGTGAACGCCCGCCGGTTGGGCAAGCGGTTCCGCGCGGCGATGAACGAACTGAAGGCCGAGTGCTCGCTCGTTACGCTCGTGCGCGGCCGCGGGCTGCTGAATGCTGTGGTCATCAACGACACCCCGGACAGCTCAACGGCTTGGGATTTGTGCGTGCAACTCGCTGAAAACGGCCTGCTCGCCAAGCCCACCCACGGCAACATCATCCGCTTCGCTCCGCCCCTCGTCATGACCGACGAGCAGCTCGAGGAGTGCATCGCCATCATCCGCAAGACCTTCCTCGCCCACGGCAGCTGAGCCGCGATGCAACGGATTTCGGACCGACCGAAGTACCAGCCCGTGGCGGACCCCGTCGCGGTGGCGTGGTGGTGGGGAGGTTTGGCGTGCGCGGTGGCGGGGCTGGTGTTGGTGGCGTGGGGCTGGAAGGTGTTGCCCGAGGAGGTTCCGGTGCATTATCGGCTGGACGGGACGCCGGACCGCATGGGCGGCAAAGGGCACCTCATCGTGCAGGCCTTGCTGGGCCTCGGCATGTGGTACGGCTTGCAGGCGCTCGCCCGGGTGCCGCACGTGTTCAATTACCCGGCCGATG
>CBFHPD010000044.1:0-8363 GCA_965657495.1 uncultured Flavobacteriales bacterium | reverse complement strand
ACCTGCTCCTCATCTCCCGGGCATCGGACCGCAATGCCGTGAAGAAACTGCGGGTAGCGGGCGCCCAAAACGTCATCATGCCGGACCGGGTGGGCGGCGCCCACATGGCCACCCTCGTGGCAATTCCCGACGTCATGGAGTTCATGGACCACATCCGGATCCAAGGGTCGGGCGCCGTGAACCTCGAGGAGGTTTCGGTGCGCAACTTGCCCGATCGGATCAAGGTGCCGACGTTGGGGGAGCTCGACGCACGCAACCGGATAGGGGTGAACGTCATTGGCCTCAAGCGGGCCACGGGCGAGTTCGTCATCAATCCGGGACCGGAAACGCCTTTGGATGACGCTTGCAAGTTGTTCGTTCTCGGGCGAGCGGACCAAATCAGCAAGCTGAACCGCATCCTCGGCGTCACCGCTCCGGAGTACTGACCGCCCGTCCACAAATTCCCGCCCTCCGTTGATAAAGTATCCGGAAGGTGAGGCCGGTCACTCAAAAGGCACGTTGTATATTCGGCTGTTCGAGTTGGCGCGGCGTGATTCGCCGGGCCGGATCGCGCACCTCACGCCATGAAAACATTCAGCATGCCCCGTATTCAATCGGTTTTGGCCTTGGTTTTGGCCACCGTCAGCAGCCTTCAGGTTTTTGGACAAAGCGCTACGGCGCAGGAATTGACGCTCGATGACCGCATCAACTCCGTGATGGAGCCCATCACGAATGCCATCATGACCGTCATCTTCTTCACCGTTCAAATCCCCGGAGGCCCCGAGGTGCCTTTCGTCTTGATTTGGCTCCTGTTGGGCGCGCTGATTTTCACGGTTTACTTCAAGTTCATCAATGTGCGGGCCATCCGGCACACCTTCGACGTGGTGCGCGGAAAGTACGACGACCCCGACCACCAAGGGGAAGTGAGCCATTTCCAGGCGTTGACGGCTGCGTTGAGCGGCACCGTGGGCGTTGGCAACATCGCGGGGGTGGCCTTTGCGGTTTCCCTCGGTGGTCCGGGGGCCACGTTTTGGATGATACTGGCCGGGTTGCTGGGCATGAGTTCCAAGTTTGTGGAATGCACGCTCGGAACCAAATACCGCAAGAACAACCCCGACGGTTCGGTGTCGGGAGGGCCGATGTACTACCTCCGCGACGGATTGAAAAAGCAAGGGAAAGCTGGACTCGGCAAGGTCTTGGCAGTGCTCTTCGCAGTGGCCTGCATCGGCGGTTCGTTTGGCGGAGGCAACATGGTCCAAATCAACCAAGCGACCCGACAATTGATCGAGGTCACCGGGGGCGAGGCCTCGTTCTTGGCCGGTCAGGGGTGGATTTTTGGGGCGGTCATGGCAGTGGTTGTGGGGCTCATCATCATTGGTGGCATCCGCAGCATTGCCCGGGTAACCGACAAGGTGGTGCCCTTGATGGTAGGGGTGTATGTGGCTGCGGCGCTCGTGGTCATCTTCGGCAACCTTGGAGCCGTACCGGCGGCCTTCGGTGCCATTTTCAGCAGCGCGTTCAGCCCAGAGGCGGCGTACGGGGGCATTGTCGGGGTGCTCATCGTGGGATTCCAGCGGGCGGCTTTCTCCAACGAAGCGGGCATCGGCTCGGCGTCCATCGCGCATTCAGCGGCGAAGACGGATGAGCCCATCAGCGAGGGCTTGGTGGCCTTGCTGGAGCCCTTCATTGACACGGTGGTGATTTGCACCATGACGGCGTTGGTCATTGTCATTTCCGGATACGGCAACATTGGGCAAGAGGCGGCCATGCAGTTGGCCCAAGCGAAGGAATTGCAGGCCATAGAATTGACGTCGAGTGCGTTTGCGCAGACCATGAGCTGGTTCCCGGTGGTGCTGTCCATCGCGGTCATCCTGTTTGCGTTGTCCACGATGATTTCGTGGAGCTACTACGGCTTGAAGGCATGGACGTTCTTGTTTGGAGAATCGCGCGCATCGGATGTGTCGTACAAGGTGATTTTCTGCCTGTTCGTGGTGGTGGGCTCAGCGATTTCGGCGAGCAGCGTATTTGATTTCGGTGACGCCATGATTTTTGCCATGTGCTTCCCGAACGTGTTGGGGCTGTACTTCCTTGCATCGGAGGTGCGCCAGGACTTGAAGCATTACCTGGACCGGGTGCGTTCGGGTGAAATCCGCAAATTCAATTGATGGGGCGATAAACTAGAGGCAGATGGGAGGAGGAAGAAGGAAGCGCATGGCCCGCGCGCAAATCGGGCTGGTCTTGGTGTCGTGGACAGTGGCGTGGGGATGGTCCGAATGGAACCGCCCGATCGCCTTGCCTGAGCCCGCATGGAAGGTGCAGGCCTTGATGCAGTTCTTGGAGGAGCTGCCTTCATCGAGCAGGCGGACTTACATCCCGAAGGAGACTTCAAGATGGAGCGCGAGCCGCCGGTCCCAGCAGCGCACCCAACCGCGGCCATCATTGGAGTTGAACGCGGCGGACAGCGCCGCATTGGAGGCACTGCCCTTCATCGGGCCGACGTTGGCGCGAAGGGTCATCCGGTTTCGAGATGCCTTGGGAGGCTTTGTTCGGTTGGAGCAATTGCAGGAGGTGTACGGCGTGGATTCACTTGCTTATGCCGTGGTTTCCAAACGTGTTCACGTCAATGCTGAATTGGTCAGCCCCTTGTGTGCCGACACGTCCGGGTGGTCGGCCCTTCGCAGGCACCCCTACATCGGCGTGTCCGGCGCCCGGGCCATCGAACGCTACCGCGATGCCCACTCACTGCAGTCCCTCGAAGACCTGAAGGCACATCCGCCCATCGGGGACAGCCTATATGAAAAGTGGCGCCCCTACCTGCGGCTCTGCCGTTCGCAGTGACGCAGCGGGGGAGTTGCCGTTGTATCTTGCTTTCATGGAAAAAGCATTGCAGCAACGGTTCGAAGATGCCGTGGTGGATGTCCCGGACTTTCCGAAGCCGGGGGTCGTGTTCAAAGACTTGAATGGCGTTTGGAGGGATCCGGTGTTGTGCCGGGATGTGGTGGCGGCCATTGCGGAAGAAGCGAAGGCGCTGGGCATCGAAGCGGTTGCCGGCATCGAGAGCCGGGGCTTCTTGATGGGGATGCCGCTCGCGCTGGCGTTGGGGGTTCCGTTCATCATGGTCCGGAAGGCGGGCAAGTTGCCGGGGGCGGTGTTGAAGGAGGAATACGCTTTGGAGTACGGTGAAGCGGCCATTGAGGTGCAATCGGGGGCGGTTCAACAGGGCCAGCGGGTGCTCGTGCACGACGATGTATTGGCCACAGGAGGTACGGCTGCGGCATGTGGGACGCTGGTTCGAGCGGCCGGAGGCGAGGTGGTAGGCTGGTCGTTTTTGATTGAATTGTCCTTCCTCGGGGGGCGCGATCAGCTTGGTTTGGGAGGCCAAATCGTCCGACCTTTGTTGAGCATTTAGTGCAATGAACACGATAGCTATGAACTTTCATCCAACTGAACAACAGCGACTGATTCAAGAATCGGTGCGCGAATTCGCGGTTTCATCCATCTTGCCCCGGCGCATGGAGTGGGATGAGGCCCAAACCTTCCCCCGAGAATTGTTCCGAGAAATGGGAGCCATGGGCCTCATGGGGATGCTGGTGCCAGAGCAATATGGAGGAGCCGGATTGGGGTATTTCGAGTACAAACTGGCCATTCAGGAACTCGCGCGCGTTTGCGGTTCCATTGGCCTCTCAATGGCAGCACACAACAGCTTGTGCACGAATCACATCCTCAGCTTTGGCGACGAAGCGCAGCGGCAGCGGTGGCTCCCGAAGTTGGCGAGCGGCGAACACATCGGGGCATGGGGACTGACGGAAGCGAACACCGGATCGGATGCCATGCGCATGCAATGCGTGGCCCAGCGGGACGAGGCCCGGGGCGGATGGGTGATCAACGGCGCGAAGAATTGGATTACCCACGGCCTGACGGGTGACCTTGCCGTGGTACTCGTTCGGACAGGGGAGTTGTTGGACAGCCGCGGCATCACCGCGTTTGTAGTGGAGCGCGGCATGCCTGGATTCGCGGGGGGTAAAAAAGAAAACAAACTTGGCATGCGCGCGAGCGAGACCGCTGAGATGATCTTTTCGGATTGCTTTGTGCCCGACTCGCACGTGTTGGGCAAGGTGGGGGAGGGCTTCATTCAGGCGATGAAAATCCTCGACGGCGGCCGGATCAGCATCGGTTCGCTCGCGTTGGGGATTGCGAAAGGCGCGTTCGATGCGGCGTTGAGTTATTCCAAAGAGCGGGAGCAGTTTGGCCAGCCCATTTCCCAGTTCCAAGCCATCGCGTTCAAGTTGGCGGACATGCGCGTGCAGATTGAAAGTGCTGAGCTGTTGTTGGACCAAGCGTGTGATTTGAAGGAGCGCGGTTTGACCTTGACGAAAGAGAGTGCCATGGCCAAATACGAGGCCAGTGAAGTGGCCGTCCGCGTGGCGACTGATGCGGTCCAAGTGCTCGGCGGCTACGGGTACACCAAGGATTACCCGGTGGAGAAGTTTTACAGGGATTCCAAGTTGTGCACCATCGGAGAGGGCACAAGCGAAATCCAGAAACTGGTTATCAGCCGCGAAATCCTGAAGGGATGAAAATTTCAAACGTGAAACTTGGTGCATTTCAGTTGGTTCACTATCTTCGCAGCCCAATTTGAAGACCATGCTCTCTATTCCAGTCAAAGAAGGCGACAACATCGAACGTTCCCTGAAGCGTTTCAAGAAGAAATTCGATCGCACGAAAAAAATGCGCGAATTGCGCAATCGTCGTGAATACGTGAAGCCGAGCGTGGTGAAACGCGAAGGAATGAAGAAGGCGATTTACAAGAACGGATTGAACTTGAAAAACGACTAAGTATTTCTTGTTTTCTTGTGAAAAAAGGACGAAATTGTCACACGACTTTCGTCCTTTTTTCGTTTTGCCCACCACCAACCAACATATCGCTGAGTTCTTAGCTTACCTCGAGAAAGAGAAGCGTGGTTCCGTTCACACCCTAAGGTGCTACCGTTCAGACCTGAACCAATTGGTTCGGTTCCTGGAAAAGGAGTTTGGAGAGGCGGATCTTTACCACGTCAAGCCGGAGGCCCTCAGGACCTGGGTTGTGGAGATGATGAAAGAAGGGAAGGCGCCGAGGACCATTCACAGGAAGGTGTCCGCCTACCGCACCTTTGTGCGGCACGCGAAACGGGCCGGGGAGATGCAAAATGATCCTGCCGAATCCGTTCCGCTGCCCAAGCTGGAGAAGCGACTACCGACGGTGGTTTCGGAGCACGCCATGCGTGACCTGTTCAGTGAAGAAGTGTTCAGTGCCGACTGGAAAGGAAGGAGGGACCGCAGCGTTTTGGCCCTCTTATATGAAACAGGCATCCGGCTCAGTGAGCTGATTGCATTAAAAGTTGTCGATGTGGATGCGAATCGACACGAATTACGCGTTTGGGGTAAAGGAGCCAAAGAACGAAGGGTTCCGTTATTGCCTGAAACTTTGAACAGCATCCAAGACCATTTGAATACGAGACCTTACGATGCGGAATGGCTGTTTGTATCCGATGCGGGACGTTCCATGTACCCGTCATTCGTGTACCGCCGCGTGAATCACTACCTGAAAGAAGTGAGCACGCTGCAACAAGCCAGTCCGCACGTGTTGCGTCACACATTCGCTACCCACCTTTTGAACCGGGGTGCGGAGTTGGCTGCTGTCAAGGACCTGCTGGGTCACGCCAGCCTCAACTCCACTCAGGTTTATACGCACCATTCGCTCGCACGGCTGAAAGAGTTTCACCAAGCCAGCCCTTTGAATTCACGTTCAGGGGAGGGTGATTAAACCGAACGTGCCATGCAGGTACAAATTCATTCCATTCACTTCGACGCCGACCAGCGTCTGCTCGACTTCATTCAGGGAAAGCTGGAGAAGTTGACGACTTTTCACGATCAACTCATCTCCAGCGAAGTGTTCCTTCGGTTGGAAAGGGATGCTGAAAAGGGGAATAAGGTTACGGAGATCAAGCTCCACATTCCGGGAGCCGACTTGTTTGCCAAACGCCAAGCGAGCAGCTTTGAAGCAGCTTGCGATGAGACCGTTGAAGCCTTGCGCAGGCAACTGAAAAAATCGCGCAAGCACATGAATTGACCCCGAGTTGACGCCGCCGCCCGGCTCCCCGATTTTTTTTTTGAGAAAAGTGGAGCCGGGCGCTTGGTGTGAGAAGATTGTTTGCTACATTTGCCGTCCTGAAAACAGGGCGGCTTTTTTTGTCGCAGTTCTTTGAAAATGTATGCCGGTGTAGCTCAGTTGGCCAGAGCAGCTGATTTGTAATCAGCGGGTCGGGGGTTCGAATCCCTCCATCGGCTCACCAGGATACAAGATTGTACCATTTGGGGGTACGCCGGAGTTGGAGAGCCGGGGCAGACTGTAAATCTGTTGCTTTCAGCTGAATAGGTTCGAATCCTATTACCCCCACACCGATTGACCGAACGCGGTCAATGCATTGCGGAAGTAGCTCAGTTGGTAGAGCATCAGCCTTCCAAGCTGAATGTCGCGAGTTCGAATCTCGTCTTCCGCTCCACCCTTCGGGGTTGTTTAAAGCCGATGTAGCTCAGGGGTAGAGCGCATCCTTGGTAAGGATGAGGTCACGGGTTCAATTCCCGTCATTGGCTCTTGTCTCATTCAAAGTGTAATCTACACAGTTAATCAAAACAGCTAGGCTATGGCTAAAGAAACGTTCGACCGGTCCAAGCCGCACGTGAACATTGGTACCATTGGTCACGTCGACCACGGGAAAACCACCCTTACCGCGGCAATCACGAAAGTAATGGCAGACGCTGGATACAGCGAATCCCGTTCTTTTGATCAAATCGACAACGCACCTGAAGAAAAGGAGCGTGGTATTACGATCAACTCGTCGCACGTCGAGTACCAAACTGCATCACGTCACTATGCGCACGTTGACTGCCCTGGCCACGCTGACTATGTGAAAAACATGGTTACCGGTGCTGCGCAGATGGACGGTGCTATCCTCGTTGTTGCTGCAACGGATGGTCCGATGCCACAAACGCGTGAGCACATCCTGCTCGGCCGTCAGGTCGGTATCCCACGCATTGTCGTCTTCATGAACAAAGTCGACATGGTGGACGATGCTGAGTTGCTCGAGCTCGTCGAAATGGAAATCCGCGACTTGTTGAGCTTCTACGAGTACGACGGTGACAACGGTCCTGTTGTCCAGGGTTCTGCACTCGGTGCTTTGAACGGCGAACCCAAGTGGGTTGAGACGGTCATGTCGCTCATGGAGGCAGTTGACACATGGATTGAAATTCCACCCCGTGACAACGAGAAGCCATTCTTGATGTCTGTGGAGGACGTGTTCACCATCACGGGTCGTGGTACCGTTGCTACGGGCCGGATCGAAACCGGTGTCATCAACACGGGTGACGAAGTGGATATCTTGGGTATGCAAGAAGAGAAGCTCAAGTCAACCATCACCGGTGTTGAGATGTTCCGTAAAATCCTCGACCGCGGTGAAGCAGGTGACAACGTTGGTCTGTTGCTCCGTGGTATCGACAAGAAGGACATCCGCCGCGGCATGGTAATCGCCAAGCCGAACAGCATCACGCCTCACACCGCGTTCAAGGCTGAGGTCTACATCTTGAAGAAAGAAGAAGGTGGACGTCACACGCCATTCCACAACAAGTACCGCCCACAGTTCTACTTCCGTACGACGGACGTGACGGGTGAGATCACCTTGGAGGAAGGTCGTGAGATGATCATGCCTGGTGATAACGTAACCATCAACGTTACGTTGATCAACCCAGTTGCCATGGACAAGGGCCTCCGTTTCGCTATCCGTGAGGGTGGCCGTACGGTGGGTGCTGGCCAGGTGACCGAAGTGGTTGCGTAAGCTCAGGCTTCCAAATAAATTCCTCGGAAGAAGGCTCCCTTTTTGGGGATGCCTTCTTCCTTATCTACGGGCGTAGCTCAATTGGTAGAGTAGTGGTCTCCAAAACCATTGGTTGCAGGTTCGAGTCCTGCCGCCCGTGCTAAAAACAGATTCGTGATGTCTCAAATCACCCAGTACTTCAAAGACTCGTACGAAGAGTTGGTCACGAAAGTGACGTGGCCGACTTGGCGCGAGTTGCAAGGATCTTCTGTTCTTGTATTCGTTTCTTCCTTGATCATCGCAGCGTTGGTTTTTGTGATGGACTGGGTTTTCGGTGTGAACGGCACAGAGAGCGTGTGGAGTGGTGTTGTCGGGTTGATCTATGAGTTGTTCTGATTCGTGTCTGCTACAATGAGCGATATCGAAAAGAAGTGGTACGTTGTGCGTGCCATCAGTGGTCAGGAGAAGAAAATCCGTGAGACCATTGAGGCGGTGATTGCAGCGGAGGGCTTGCAGCATTACGTCGGACAGATC
>CBFHPD010000043.1:0-22265 GCA_965657495.1 uncultured Flavobacteriales bacterium | reverse complement strand
CCGCGCAGCGTAATCGGGCAGTTGTGCCCAAGCCTCGTCGTATGCCGCGTCCGATTGGTGGTAGCAATGGAGGGCCGTGCCCCCCAATTGGGTGGAGGCTTGAACGTAGTCGGGGTCGGCTGCCCAAGCAAAATCCAACACGTTCTCCGCTTGGAAATGCCACGTGCCGCCTGCCCCATCTTCCACGAGCTCACCGGTGCCGCCGATGACGTAGCCCGCGGGCGCTTGGATGGTCACATCGTAATCCCCAAAAATCCCATGGAACTCCCGGCCGATGTACTCGTCCGTGTGCCAACCCCAATGGTCGTACTCGCACAACTTCGGGTACCACTGCGTCATGGAGTACTCGATGCCCTCGGTGTTCATCCAGCCGCTGCGGCGAATTTGGCGCGGCACCACGGCGGTCCAGTCCAACACCAATTCCGCACTGCCGCCTGGAGCGATGGCCCGGGGCAGGCGCGCGGAGAGGAGCGTTCCGTCGTGCTCCACCTCCACGGGTTGTCCGTTTACGGTCAGGGACGATACGGTGCTTTCCCCCCATTCGTCCTCAGGCAATTCAGCGATTCGGCTGCCCACGCGGGGATCCGGGTCGGCGATCGTGCGGCTGCGCACGTCCATCATGCTGCCCGGTCGGAACGCATTGAAAAACAGGTGGAAATGCAACCGATCGAGCGCGTCAGGACTGTGGTTCGTGAAGGCAATGGTGGTGTGCCCTTCCAAGCTGTGCGTCGCGGTGTCGAGCGCGATGTCCATCGTGTAATCCGCCTCTTGTTGCCATCCCGGATATTGTGCCAATGCGTTGGTTCCTTGCAAGGCCAACCCCCACAACGCCAAGGGTAAGGCCATCCGCCATGCTGCTTTCATGGCGCGCAAGATACCTCAAAGCTCGGGAACGCAGCAGTCCTGCTCCGCGACAGCGTAGACCACCACCCGCTCCGCGCGGTTGATGGGATTCAGCCAGGCCAACAACCGATCAAACCGGCCTGGCGCCACATTTGCCACAAACGTCATCCCCGGAAACGCGGCCTTGTACGCCTGCACCGCTTCGCCCAAGTGCGCATCGCCGTAAAAAAGCAGGTAATTGGGAAACGGCCGCTCCGGCGCGAGCTTGCACAACGTTCGCCGCTCACCTTCCGGGTCGCTGCCTTCGGGAAACTGGTAATACGGCACCCAAGCCCCGGCATAAAACCGCGGCGCCATCGTCCCGCCATCCACTTCCACCACCGCGAAATTCCGCAGGTCGCCGCGTTCGTAGAGGACGTTCATGGCTTCGACCCGGCTCTTTTTGGCATACACAAAGCTGAGGGCGACTGCGAGGACCAAATTGAAGCCCACGCTCCATCCGATGAGGCCGCGCTCCAACCGCCGATGCCGATTCCACCAACTGCTGCGCCCGCGCCAAGCCAACCAACCTGCGCTGCCGCAAAGCGCCACAAACGGCATCACCGGCAGGATGAACCGCTCCTGCTTGTTGCTGTACCCGCTGTGAAAGAGGAAGAACGCGAGCGCTCCCCACGCGATCCACCGCCAGTGCCCGCCTTTCGGAATTCGGCCCAGCCCATACAACAGCGCAAAGACCAACGGCGGCGTCGCCATGCCCATCACCGTCCAAACGTACTGGTGCCACGGGCCTTGTGGGTAATTCACCGCGTGCGTGGTGTTGTACCCGAAGTAGGCCCGCAGTTGCACAAACGGCTCGCCCCAGATGAACACGTCTTGGATTTGGGTCAAGGTGAAAATAGATAATGAAAACAAGCCCAGTAGGATAGGGTGCTTTAGCTGTGAAGCATTCCAAGGCAACGTTTGGCCCCGATTGCGGCGGGGAAGTGCCAGCGCCACCGCCCATCCCACTCCGAACAGCCCGCATTGATACCGCAGCCCCGTCGCCACGCCAAGTCCCAGTCCAGCCCAAAGCAACCGCCCCAATGTCCAGCGGCTCCGTTCCACCTCCACCAGTTTCCAAACGGCAAAAAGCAGCGGCGGGATGCACACCATTTCAACCAACTGGTGCACGCTCAGCAGGGGCATCCACGCCCAAGCGGCCATCATTCCCCCCGACCACCACGCGGCCTTCGCCCCGGCCAACCGGTCGGCAATCCGGTACGTCAAGTACACCATCAGCAAGCTCCACAGCCCATGCAGCAACCGAAGGGCCAACGCCAAATCCATCGGCCGCTCCAACCCCAGCGCCTTCAGCACCGAAAGCACCACATATTGGGTGCCCACGTAAAAGAAATTCGCCGGATGCGGCTCCGGATCAATCCCACGCTCCGCTTGATTCCACGGCAGCCACAGGTTGTAATCCGCTCCATCCGTCCAAGATGCCGCCGCCTCCACCACCAAAAAGTGGTCGTCGTGCATCAAATACCCGGGCGATCCCAACGCAGCCAGGAGCCGAACGGCTGCAGCAAGCAGCATCAGCCGAACCAACGGTGAGCCGAATCGCGCCATCGTTACAGTTGACCCAGCTCGCGTTGCAGCGCAATCATCTCCAAGCACGCCACAGCGCATTCCACGCCCTTGTTCCCGTGCTTGCCGCCACTCCGCGCGATGCTTTGCTCCCGGTTTTCGTCGGTGAGGACGCAAAACGTCACGGGCTTCAGGGTGTCGAGGGAGACCCGCTGAATGCCCTCTGCGGCGCCCGCACAGACGTAGTCAAAGTGCGCTGTCTCCCCGCGGATGACGTTGCCGATGCAGACCACGCCGTCGAGATCCGGTCGCGCCTGCAGCAGGGAAGCGGCCCCAAGGGGCAACTCAAACGCCCCGGGAACTTCCACCACCGGCACTTCCGCTACACCCGCCGCCCGCATCACCTCCAAGGCCCCGTCGCGCAGGGCGAAGGTGATGTCGTCGTTCCACCGGGAAACAACAATGCCCACCTTGAATAGGTGGGCACTGTCCGGGAGGTTCCCGCGTTCAAAAGCGCTGAGGTCTTTGCCTGCTGTCGCCATGTGCAATGCTTGAAATTAGCCAGCAATCGACGCGTGGAGCACTTGCGCCATGCTGAATTGTTGGCTTTCCGGGAAATCGCTCACCACTTCTTCGAGGAGGGAAGCTGCTTCGCCGGTGTTGCCGAGTTCCATGTGGGCAATGGCTGCTTTGTAGAGGAACATGGGGGCCAAAACCGCCTCGGCGCTGCTTGAAGCGCCCGCCGAAGCTGCCGCTTTGAAGGCCCGCGCTGCAGCTTCGTAATCGCCCAATTCCACGTGGCAGTCACCGATGCCGCCTTGCGCAAGCACCGAGACCACGCCGTCGCCGATGCCCACAGCTTCCTCAAAGCGTGCAATCGCTTCGCTGTACTCACCGAGGTCGCGGTGGTAAATACCCAATTCGTAGTTCGCCCGGTCACCCGCCACTTGTGAACTGAATTTGTCAGCGATGCCGTCCAGCCCCATGGCGATGCCATCACCGAAGGCGGCGAGGTTGAGCGAGTCCTGAGCGAAGTACGACTCAGCGCGCCACGCCTCCGTCTCCGCCTCTTCAATGGCCGGACGCACCACAAACGATTGGTAGGCCAACACCCCCAAGACCACCACGACCACCCCGCCAATGCCGAACGTCAAGGGCTTTTGGTTTTGGTCAATGAAATGTTCGGTCTTCGAGTAGACTTCTTGAACGTCTACTAAGAGATCGTCTTCGATGGGATTTTTGTTCGCCATAATGAGGTGCTATGTTCGTTCTAATCACTCCTTGAACGGAAAAACTTCCAAAAGGTTCCGTGGAGTCGGCGGCAAAATTAAGGAAATTCGCGGTATGCAACTCACCGAACTGCAATTGCTGCATTTTAAAAACTGGACGGAAGTGGATTTGGCCTTCGGACCAGGGGTCAATTGCCTGCTCGGGGACAACGGGAGTGGCAAGACCAATGTGCTCGATGCGGTGCATTATTTGTGCTTGACCAAAAGTTATTTCAACCCCATCGATCATTACAACATAGCGCATGGGGAGGAGCACATGCTCATCAGCGGGGCGTTCGAACGCCACGGGGAAGCCGAAGCGGTCGTGTGCGGGGTGCAGCGGGGCGTGAAGAAGACCATGCGGCGCAACGACAAGGCCTACGACCGGCTCGCGGACCACATCGGCCGGTTTCCCGCTGTGATGATTGCGCCCGACGACGCTGCCATCATCCACGAGGGCAGCGAAGCGCGCCGCAAGTGGATGGATTCGGTGATTTGTCAATCCGACCGCCCTTACCTCCAGCATCTGCTCGGTTACAACAAGGCGCTGACCCAGCGGAACAACCTGCTCCGGTACTTTGCCGAAAACCGCACCTGGGATGCGTCCATGTTGGAGCCGTGGACGGAGAAGCTCATTCCAGCGGCCATTGCCATCCACGCGCGCAGGGCCCAGTTCGTCGCCGATTTCAATCCGCTCTTCGAAGAAGTGTACGCGGCCTTGTCCGGCCAGCGGGAGCGCGCCCAGGTGGTCTACCGGTCGCATGTCCCCCCGACGGAGGATGCCGTGCGCGCCATGTGGGCAGCGGCGGAATCGGATGATCGCCGGTTGCGCCGGACGACTGTGGGCACGCACAAGGATGATCTGAACTTTGAATTGGACGGCCATCCGCTGCGGCGCATGGGGTCGCAAGGCCAACAAAAGTCCTTCCTCATCGCCTTGCGCCTCGCCCAATTGACCGCGATGGAAACGGCCACCGGCGTCAAGCCCATCTTGTTGCTCGACGACATTTTCGACAAGATCGATGAAAAGCGGGTCGCGGCGCTGATGGATTTGGTCACGCGCAAAGAGGTGGGCCAGGTGTTCATCACGGACACGAGCCTCGGCCGCATTCCCCATCTGTTCCGGGAAGCAGGGGCCGATGTGCGGGTATACCAAATCGCGGCAGGAACCGCCACGCCCGTCACCCCGCCAGAAAACGCGTAACTTCCCCCCATGGCCCGGCACACGCGCAGAGAAAACACGACCTCCCTTGGAGATGCCATCCAGGCGTACATCCGCGTGCACAACATGCAGGGCAAACTCGACGAAGTCGATGTCATCAAAGCGTGGGAGGCCACCGGCGGTCCCGCCATCGCCCGCGTTACCCGCTCCATGCACCTCGGCCGCGAGGGCAAGCTATTCGTGACGCTCGACAGCGGGCCGTTCAAAGAAAACCTGTCCCTCCGAAAGACCGAAATCGTCACGGAACTCAACGCCTACGTCGGGAGGCGGGTCGTTCGTGAACTCGTTATCCGGTGAAACCCCATCGTGTCGTAAATTGTACGGCACTGCATGAAACGTATTGTACCCATCTTTTTCGTGGTGGCCGCTGCGGTCGCCCTGACGGCGTGGACCCAACGGCGCCCAGCGTGGCACAGCCAAGGGAATCCCTACCACAGCACGGCGTTCCGCAACGCGTACAGCGACTTGCCGGACACGTCCAATTCGTTGTTCACGGGCTCGGGCAAGTGCGCCGGATGCCACGGGACGGATGCGAACCACTTTGCGAACATCGCCGGCCAGCAGTTTCCGGCGGTGCCCATGCCCGACGGTTGGGACATCAACATGACGGACCAATGGCGCAGCACCCTGATGGCGAATTCTGCCCGCGATCCGTTCTGGCGCGCGAAGGTTGAGCAAGAGGTTAACTTGAATCCCGGCCACCAGCTGCAGCTCGAGGACAAGTGCACGAGCTGCCATGCGCCGCTCGGAAACTTCGCTGCCCACCACGATGGCGCCGAATTCTACTCCATGGCGGAGCTGCTCCTCGATACGTTGGCGCTTGACGGTGTATCCTGCAACGCCTGCCACCAACAGGCGCCCGAGGGCATCGGAACGCGGTTCAGCGGGGAGATGACCTTTGTGGAGGATACCTTGTTTGGCCCCTACGGCGGGGGCAAGGATGAGCCGTTGATCTACAACCTGCCCATGAACACCTACGTGGGCTACGAGCCGGTTTATGGGGCGCACATGCAGCAAAGCGAGGCGTGCGCGGCCTGCCATTCGCTCATCACCGAGACCGCGGACCTCGAAGGCAACCTGACGGGCCAGGAGTTTATCGAACAAAGCACCTACCACGAGTGGTTGAACAGCCGCTACGCCCCGGCGATGTGGGAAGGGGAGCTGAACGATCAGCAGCAGGAGTGCCAAGGCTGCCACATGCCGCAAATCACCGATCCGGTCATCATTTCAAGCGGCTATGCCTTTTTGGAGCCGCGCACCCCGTACGGCCAGCATTACCTCGTCGGCGCGAATGCGGCCATGCTCCGGTTGCTGCGGGATCACGTGGATGAGCTGGGGCTGACGGCTACGCCGGCCCAGTTCGACTCGACGATGCAGCGAACGCTCGACCTGCTGCAGCAGCATTCCGTGTCGTTGACGGCTGCGGCCAATTGGCATGTGGAAGGCCAAATGGAAATCGACGTGGATGTCGTGAACCTCGCCGGCCACAAGTTCCCCTCCGGATACCCCGCGCGCCGGGCGTGGCTGGAGGTGGAGTTGCGCCACCCGGAATCGGGTGAGGTGATTTGGGCCAGCGGCGCGTTGTCGGCCGACGGATTGAACATTGCTGGGGTCGATGAAGCCGGGCTGACGGCGTGGGAGCCGCACCTCGATGTGGTCACATCGCCGGAGCAGGTGCAGATCTACGAGATGGTAATCGCCGATGTCAACGGCGACCCCACCAACGTCCTCGAGCGCGCAGCCACCAAGTTGAAAGACAACCGCCTCGTGCCGCTCGGGTTCAGCATGGAGCACGCGGTCTACGACACCACCACCTTGGCCGGAGCCGCTGTGTTGGAGGACGCGGCAAACGGCAACTTCAACCGGGATGCCGATGGCAACGAAGGAACGGGAAGCGACCGGGTGACCTACCTCGCCGACGTCGCTGCGGCATATGCCGGTGAGCTGCCCCCGGAGGTGAGCGTGCGGATGTGGTATCAGAGCATGCCGCCGCGTTGGGTGAACCCGATGTTCGAAGTGGAAGGGGAAGCGATCGATTGGTTTGAGGGGGTGTTTGCTTCGTACGCACACCCGGACTTGGTGACAGCGGTCGAGGTGGAGGCCCAAACCGTGGGAACCGCCTCACCGCTCGCCCCGGAGGGCCGGATTTGGCCCAACCCCACCGTGGACGGCCGCGTCCAGGTGCAGACGCCATGGGGAGCCGGTGGCACGTACGAGGTCTACGATGCGGCGGGGCAGCGGGTCGCTGCGGGTGAGGTACGCGCTGCGACCTTCGCGCTTGAATTGCCCCCCACGCGCCAAGTGTATACCGTGGTGTTCCACCGGGGGGACCAGCAGTGGTCGGCCCGGGTGGTGCGTTCGTAACGCCTTCAGTCGGCGTCGTCCGCTTCAGCGTCGGGTCCGAGGAACACGTCGATGAGCCCTTCAGGCAGCGGCAGGGTCAGGGTCTTCGCTGAACGGTCCACCCGGATGTCGAGGTGGTCGGGAAGGGGGATGAGGAGGGACTTGCCGTCGAGGGCGGTTTCGAGCAACGGGTAGGGGCCGTGCTCGAGGACGCGCGTGATTTGGCCCGCCTTGTTGCCCGTTACTTCGTCGATGACTTCCCACCCGGGGACTTCGTGGAAATAGAACTGCGAATCGTCCAACTCGGGCAGCGCAGCCAGTGGGAGGTAGATGTCGGCCCCGGCAATGGCCAGCGCAGCCGCTTCATCGTCCACTCCCTCGAGGCGCGCTACAAAGCGGTCTTGGTGCGGGCGGATTTGGGTGATGAAAAACGGAACCAATCCTGAAGGGGTGTCGACGAAAAAGCCGTCGATGCCTGCGTAGGCCGCAGGATCGTCCACGTCAAACCACAGCACGACCTCCCCTTTGAAGCTGTGTGGTTTGGTCACTTTTCCTAAAACAAAGCAATCTTCTACGCGCATGGCAATATGTTAGGCGAAAAAAAAGCCCTGCGGCGGGCGCAGGGCTTTGGAAGTTCGTTTTTCAAGACGAAGCGGAATCACTCAGCAGCAGGTGCTTCTTCCTCGCTGGCTGCGTCGGCAGCAGGCTCTTCAGCAGGTGCTTCCTCCGCAGCGGCTTCTTCGCCTGCTGCTTCTGCGGCAGCGGCTTCTTCGCTTGCTGCTTCTTCGCCTGCTGCTTCTGCGGCAGCGGCTTCAGCTTCTGCAGCAGCGGCTGCTGCTGCGGCTTCCACCTCTGCTTTGGCTGCGGCCTCGACCGCTGCGAGTTCAGCCAAGCGCGCGTCGTTGACCGCTTTTTCCGCCTTCATGCGGGCTTCGTAAGCCGCTTCAGACTCGCCGGTAATCTTCGCCACTTTCGCTGCGACTTTGTCGCCTTTTTCGCGCATCCACGCTTCGAATTTCTTCTGGGCTTCCGCTTCGGAGAAGGCTCCTTTCTTCACCCCGTTCAAGAGGTGGTTGTGGTAGACGACCCCCTTGTACTTCATCAAAGCACGGGTGGTGTTGGTCATCTCAGCACCCACTTGCAACCAGTACAACGCACGATCGTGGTTGAGGTCGATGGTGGCGGGATTGGTGTTGGGGTTGTACGTACCGACTTTCTCGATGAAACGACCGTCACGTGGTGCGCGGGCGTCGGCGGCTACGATGTGGTAGAAAGGCTTGCCCTTTTTACCGTGGCGCTGAAGGCGGAGGCGAGTTGCCATGTTAGAAACGTTTTATAAGGGTCCTAAACCCCGTTGTTAATAAATCGAGCGCAAAAGTAGGGGAACTCCGGGGAAAGTGCGCGCACCAGACGGCAATAAATTTAGGTAGCGCTCGGTTAAGGTGTGGACATGTTTTGACAACTCCCATCCGGCGGGGCGAGGAAGCAGTGGGGAAGTGCGGTAGTTTAGGGGTGATGTTTTTGATCTACGATACAGAGACCACGGGGCTCCCGAGGGATTGGGACGCGCCGTTGACCGATGGTGAGAATTGGCCGCGACTGGTCCAATTGGCCTGGCAACTGCACGATGCCGAGGGCAAGTTGCTCTCGCGCGGCAACCGCATCGTGCGCCCGGACGGCTTCACCATTCCGTTCAACGCGACGAAGATCCACGGCATCACAAACGAACGGGCGGCACAGGAAGGCGTGGCGCTCGAGGCGGTGATCGAGGAGTTCGAAGCGGATTTGGCCCAAGCCCAGTACGTGATGGGCCACAACATCGGCTTCGACGTGAACATCGTCGGGGCGGAACTGCATCGCCTGCAGCGGGAAATGGATGCGCTGCTCGGCGTGCCGGTCATCGATTCCAAGGACGAGGCGACCGAATATTGCGCCATCCCGGGCGGCAAGGGCGGCGGATTCAAGTGGCCGTCGCTGACGGAGTTGCACCAGAAATTGTTTGGGAAGGCGTTCGAGGAGGCGCACGATGCGGCCTATGACGTGGACGCGACGGCGAAGTGCTTCTTTGAGTTGTGCCGGTTGCGCGTGATCCAGCGCCCGGAGTTGGTGGATCCGGATGCCATCACCTATGAGGCGCCCGTGCTGGAGGCTGCAAATTTCAAGGCCCAAACCACGCCCGAGCCCGCACCCGCTCAGCCCGCCGTCCACAAGGAGGTCTCGCGCACCCTTGATGACGTGGCTTTCCCGCACTTGCACGTCCACAGCCAGTTCAGCATCCTCCAGGCCGTGAGTTCGGTACCGGAGTTGGTGGACGCTGCGGTGAAGCAAGGCGCTTCCGCCTTGGCCATCACGGACCATGGCAACATGATGCACGCCTTCCAATTCGTGCGAGCGGCGAACAAGGCGGGGCTGAAGGCCATCGTTGGCGCCGAACTCAACGTGTGCCGGGACCACACCGACAAATCGAAGAAGGACGATGGCTTTCCGGTGGTGTTTTTGGCCCGAAACAAGCGCGGGTACCACCATTTGGCCAAGCTCAGCAGCCTTGCCTACACGAAGGGATTCTACTACGTGCCGCGGATCGACCGCGCGTTGATTGAGCAATACAAGGAGGACCTCATCGTGCTGACGGGCGGCCTGTTTTCCGAAGTGCCCTCGCTGATTTTGAACGTCGGTGAACGGCAGGCAGAGGAGGCATTCCTGTGGTGGAAGGAGCAGTTTGGCGATCGGTTTTACGCGGAATTAAACCGCCACGGGCTCGAGGAAGAGCAGGTTGTCAACGAGACCCTGCTGCGGTTTTGTGCCAAACACGGCGTCCAATACGTCGCAGCGAACAACACCTATTATACGTACAAGGCCCAAGCGGACGCCCACGACATCTTGCTCTGCGTCAAAGACGCGGCCAACGTGTCCAAGCCCAAGCGCTACATCGGCAAGCGCGGCCGCGAGTTCCGCTTCGGTTTCCCCAACGAGGAGTTCTACCTGAAAAACGGCGACGAGATGAAGCGGCTCTTCGCGGATCTCCCTGAGGCCATCGCCAACGCGGCGGCCATTGCGGACGCCTGCGAAGGGTATGTGCTCGAGCGCGATGTGCTCCTGCCGGCGTTCGAGATCCCGGAGGAGTTCGTGCACCCGGAGGATGCGCAAGACGGAGGCAAGCGGGGGGAAAATGCCTTCCTGCGGCATTTGACCTACGAGGGGGCCAAACGCCGGTACGGCACCCTCACCGATGAAATCCGCGAGCGGCTCGACTTCGAGCTGATGACCATCGAGAACACCGGCTACCCGGGCTACTTCCTCATCGTGCAGGACTTCACCAGCGCCGCGCGGGAGATGGGGGTGAGCGTAGGGCCGGGCCGGGGTTCAGCCGCGGGTTCGGCTGTGGCGTACTGCATCGGCATCACGAACGTGGACCCCATCGAGTACGACCTGCTTTTCGAACGGTTCTTGAACCCCGACCGGGTCTCGCTCCCCGATATCGACATCGACTTCGACGACGAAGGCCGGGGCCGCGTCATCGACTACGTCATCAACAAGTACGGCGCGAACCAGGTCGCCCAAATCATCACCTACGGCACGATGGCCGCCAAGTCGTCCGTCCGGGACACCGCTCGGGTCATGGAACTCCCCCTCGCCGACGCCGACCGCATCGCCAAGCTCCTTCCCGACATCAGCCTCAAAAAACTGTTCTCCCTCGACGACAAAGCCCTCAAGGAAAAGGTGCGGTCGGAGGGCATGGAGCAGGTCAAGCAGATCAAGGAAATCGCAGGCCGCCCCGGCCTCGACGGCCAAACCCTCCAAACCGCCCGCGTCCTCGAAGGCTCCGTCCGCAACACGGGCATCCACGCCTGCGGGGTCATCATCACCCCGTCGGACATCACGAACTACGTGCCCATCGCCACCGCCAAGGACAGCGACATGGCCTGCACCCAGTTCGACAACGCGGTGGCCGAAGACGCGGGATTGCTCAAGATGGACTTCCTGGGGTTGAAGACCCTGACCATCATCAAGGATGCGGTGCGGAATGTCAAGGAGCGCCACGGTTTGGACCTCGACCCCGACAGCTTCCCCCTGGACGACGTCAAGACCTACGAACTCTTCCAGCGCGGTGACACGGTCAGCATCTTCCAATACGAATCGGCGGGGATGCAGAAGTACCTGAAGGAACTCAAGCCCACGGTGTTCGCGGACCTCATCGCCATGAACGCGCTCTACCGCCCGGGCCCGCTCGAGTACATTCCGTCGTTCATCCGCCGGAAGCACGGCCAGGAACCCATCACCTACGACCTTGACGCCTGCGAGGAGTACTTACAGGAGACCTACGGCATCACGGTGTACCAGGAGCAGGTCATGCTGTTGTCCCAGAAGCTCGCAGGCTTTACGAAGGGCGAGGCGGATAGCTTGCGGAAGGCGATGGGCAAGAAGAAGAAGGACTTGATCGACCAAATGAAGCCCAAGTTCATCGATCAGGGCGTCGCCAACGGCCACGATGCGACCAAGCTCGAAAAGATCTGGAAGGACTGGGAAGCCTTCGCCTCCTACGCGTTCAACAAATCGCACTCCACGTGTTATGCCTGGGTGGCTTACCAAACCGCTTACCTCAAAGCGAACTACCCCGCCGAATACATGGCGGCCGTGCTGTCGAACAACATGAACGACATCAAGCAGGTGACCATCGGGATGGACGAGGCGCGGCGGATCGGGTGCCCGGTGCTCGGGCCGGACGTGAATGAATCGGCCTTCAAGTTCCGGGTGAACGAAGAAGGGGCCATCCGCTTTGGGCTGGGCGCGATGCGCGGCGTGGGCGAGGGGGCAGTGGCCACCATTGTGGAGTCGCGGCAGGAGGAAGGCTTGTACAAGAGCGTGTTCGACTTCGCCCGGCGCGTCAACCCACGCGACGTAAACAAACGGGTGTACGAGGCGCTGGCGCTCGGCGGGGCGTTCGATTGCTTTGAAGGGCTCCACCGGGCGCAATATTTCGCGCCGGATGAAAAGGGACGCACGCTCGTGGAGCTGGCGGCCCGCTACGGACAGGCCATGCAACAGCAGGCCGAATCCGCCCAAGTCTCGCTCTTCGGCGGCGACGATGCCGTGGAGATTCCCGAACCCGCCATCCCGACGTGCGAGCCGTGGGAACGGATGGACCAACTGAACCGCGAAAAGGAAATCATCGGCATCTACATCTCGGGGCATCCGCTCGACGCCTTCAAACTCGAAATCGACCACTTGTGCTCGCCGAAGGAAGGGCTGCAAGTGTTGACGAACGCCGCCTCGGTCAAGGGCAAGGAGCTGAAATTCGCCGGTCGGGTGGTTGCGCCAGAGCACCGGATGACGAAGAACGGCAAGCCCTTCGGGCGGTTCAGCCTCGAGGACTACCACCACACGGAAAGCTTCATGCTGTTTGGCGAAGATTACCTGAAGTTCAAGGACTACCTCGTGGACGGTTGGTTCGTGTTTGTGCGCGGTGCGGTGGAGCCGCGGCGGTTTGGGCCGGAAGACCAACTCGAGTTCAAGATCCGCGGGATGGAATTGCTTGCCGATGTGCGCGAGAAGATGATCGACCGCTTGCGGCTGCAGGTCTCGCTGGCGGGGTTGACGGAGGAGTTCGCCAACCTGATGGCGGATTGGGTGGACCGGCACCCGGGGCGCGTGGGCCTGACGTTGGAGATCCGCGATGAGCAATCGGGCATCGAGATGAGCAGCCGTTCCAAGAAGGTGGCCCTGTCGAACGCGTTCCTCGAGGAGCTCGAGGGCTGGGTGTCCGAGGGGCGGATGGCGTATCGCTTGGAGACGAAGCGTTGAGCGGCTGTGGAAAATTTCCATGCCAAAATCCGTCAAACCTACCCGGGCGTTCCGATTGGTTGCTAAATTTGGCTTTCAACAGAAAAATCGCGCGCGAGCGCACAACGAAAAATCATGGCTGTAGAATTTACCGATGCGAACTTCGAGGAGCTCGCACTGAAAAGCGATAAGCCCGTTGTCGTCGACTTTTGGGCCGAGTGGTGTGGTCCTTGCCGCATGGTCGGACCGGTCGTCGAAGAGTTGTCGAACGATTACGACGGCCGCGCAGTGGTCGGCAAGGTCAACGTCGACTTGAACAGCGACATCAGCATGAAGTTTGGCATCCGGAACATTCCGACCATCATCTTCATCAAGGACGGCGAAATGGTCGACAAGAGCGTCGGCGCGGTCCCGAAAAACGTGTTGGTCGAGAAGTTGGAGGCCCTCCTCTGATTGCCCTCGCCTTGAAAAAGCCCCGGAGTCCGCGTGCCTTCGGGGCTTTTTCATGCCGTTCCCTGTCGTAACTTTTCCCCATGCCCATTTCACCTGATCCCGGACTGCAGCAGCAACTTGGCCGCCTTGAATTCCTCGCCCGCCAGGCCGTCGAGGGCTTCATCACCGGCCTGCACAAAAGCCCGTTCCACGGTTTCAGTGTGGAATTCGCCGAGCACCGCCTCTACAACCCCGGGGAATCCACGCGCCACATCGACTGGAAGTTGTTCGCTCGAACGGATCGGATGTTCGTGAAGCGGTACGAGGAGGAGACGAACCTGCGGTGCCAACTCGTCATCGACCGCTCGTCCTCCATGCGCTACCCGGAGGGCGCGGAGCAGAACAAGTTGCACTTCGCTGTGCACGCATCGGCCGCGCTCATTGAAATGTTCCGGCGCCAGCGGGATGCCGTCGGGATGAGTTGGTTCAGCCAGGCCCTCGACTTGCATTTGCCAGCCAAGAGTTCGCTCGCACACCACCGGCTGCTCTACCACCAGTTGGACACTTTGTTGGCGGAAGCCCCCGGGCGGGTGGAGACGTCGACCGCAGAGGCCTTGCACCAAATCGCAGAGGCCACTCCCCGGCGTTCCCTCGTGATGGTCTTCAGCGACATGCTCGACCGGGACGACGCCGAGGGCGAGGCCTTGCTCGCGGCGTTGCAGCACCTCCGCCACAACAAGCACGAGGTGGTGGTCTTCCATGTGCTCGACGGCTCCACCGAAGGGGAATTCGCCTTTGAGGACCGTCCCACGCTGTTCACCGACCTCGAAACCGGAGAGGAGTTGCGGCTGCATCCGGGTGAAGTGCGGGAGGCCTACCGCACTTCGATGAAGGCGCTGCGGTCGAACTTGGAACTGCGGTGTGCCCAATACGGCATCGATTTGGTGGATGTGGACATTGCCCAAGGCGTAGGGCCGGTGCTGACCGCATACCTGGTCAAGCGCAAGCGCATGCGGAGCTGAGGAACTGGAAAAATGCAGGGGCGTCAAATTTTTTTTCGGGGGTAAGATTTTGATTTCCTGACGCTTGGATTTTTTCTCCGTCCCGACTGCAACTTTTTTTCATCCACCGGCGTAAAAAGGCTTGCGCAGTTAGAGAAAAACAACGTATCTTTGCGCACCGCAGCAAACGAGCTGCAAGGGAGTTAAAAGGTCTGGTAGTTCAGTTGGTTAGAATACATGCCTGTCACGCATGGGGTCGCGAGTTCGAGTCTCGTCCAGACCGCCAACAACGATTCGAAAAGCCCTGTAGGTCAATGACTTACAGGGTTTTTTGTTGGACGGGTTCTTACGAGGAGGGTTGAAAGTTGCTCATTGCCCGGGAAACCATCGAACGCCTCGGGTTCCGGACGGAGCGCAGTGTTGCGCCTCCGTCAGATGCGCCGTATTTGCAGCGCTTGTCCGAAGACGCGACGGCCGGGGGCTTCGCCATCCTGTATACCCGAAAGGTGTGCTAAGAGATGCGTGTCCACGGCTCAAACCGGTTCCTTCATCAGCGCACAAAATCTGCCGCGAGGCTGCGAAAAATGCTAGCGATTGATCATATGAATTGAGGCATTCGTTTGCCCTTGGCTTGCTTTCGATTGGATAATTCGTGCTTTAGGCTTATTTTAATCGCTGCGATTTTTTTTCGAGCCAAATCAAGCCGATGAAATTATTTACCCATTTTCTCGCCCTGCTTATTGGGGCCTTGGTCCTCATTGCCTTTCCATTAGCATCCTGCGCTCAGATCCCTGAAGGAGCGGAGTTGACCTCCGAGTTGCCGCCCTACTACGCGGGATGGACTGCCGTCACGCCAGCAACGGATTTGTCTTCAGACGTCTTTGTTCACGAAGAAAACATTAACTTTTTCATCAACCAGTTTGTGCAGGCGGTGGATGAGACGGGGGAGGTTTTGCTTCCCGTAGCCACACGAGGAGAGGTCGCCACCGCATCGGCTCCTGCATCCACATTTGATGCCATTTTGCCCTTGCGGCCGTACAAGTTGATTGACCGTTGGACGGCAACCGTTTTTGACGGGGGGGGGACAAATAACTACATCACAGCTGATGTCATGACTTTTATGGGCGCAGATTGGTACATCGCGTGCGCGGTGGTCACTCCGACGGGCTTTATGGTGGTCATTCCTTATGACGACGGTCGAGGGACTGGCCAAAAAGCGACCCTGGCAATTGTTGGTCAGACGGGCAGCCAGACGGTGTTTGGTAGCTTCATCGAGCAGAACTATTCCTTTTGGCAGAATCAGTTGGGTCTGACACCGCCTGCTTCTTCCCCCATGCCAGCGTTCACTGAGTGCATTGACTTGGATATTCCTGAGGCCGCGAATGCGCCGGCCCCTATGACGGCAGCAATTCCCGATTTCACGGTGCAAGATGTGCGTGTCCTGAACACGAGCATCTCCACCAGTCCGGGCGTGGACTTGATGGTAGATGGCATTCCTTACAACTTCACCAATGCGCACTGGGCGTGTGCTTACACCGGGCTGGCAAATGGCATAACCCTTCCGGAATTGGGGGTGCTTTTCCGATTACAGATGACCCGGCAACTCTCTGGAACGAATGGAAGCGGCGTCCTCATGAACCCGGACACGGCCTCCAGTTTTTGGACGGTTTGGAATGGGTTTAACCCTGATTTGGTTGCCCAAGAAGCATTCTTACAATCAACGGGAGCTACAGACCTGTTTCCTGGGGTAGACCTCGGACAACATTTCACCATGGGGGGAGGAGGTGTAGCCTCCGGCAGTGCTGCCTGCAGTTCATTCAAGTACAATGGAATGTCCCGCATTGGCGGTCCCTTCGACATGTGGAGGGTACGCTCCTATGTTCACGAATGCGGACACCAGCTCAGCGCAACCCACAACTTCAACGCGAACGAAAACACCCGGGCTGACTTTTCGGCGACCCAACGTGAGCCAACGTCGGCTTTCGAACCGGGAAGCGGGGTGACGATTATGAGCTACCCGCACAACTGTAAGGAATTTTACAGTCAAACCGGGGCCGATGGTACGTTGGATACCATCCTCGTCAGACATAACGTAACATCATTGATGCGCGATCGAATTCAATTGAGCAGGTTCCACAAGAACTTTCCTTCGACTCGGTACCGTTTTCACAGCTTTGCCGTAGAGAGCATTCGAGATTTTTTGGACAATACATGCGCTACGGAAACTTCAATTCCTTCGATTTCTCCCGGCTTGAATATCCAATACGAATGGGGTACAGAGTCCGCAAATTCGGGTTCTACGTTGTTTGTACCGACGGGCAAAGCATTTGTTTTGAGTGCCGCACCGCAGTTCAACACCTCTTTTCGATGGCAACAAATGGATTTGGGACCATTCCACACCTTCACGGATACCCTAGCCATCAACACCCCTACGGGTCAGACCCGTCCACAGTTTTTAGCAGAACAGCCTTACGATGACGGAAAGCGCTTTTTCCCGCCCCGCGACGTATTGTTCGACGAGAACACCATCGATTACCAATACTCGCCCTTGCCCGCAGGAGCGGTTACGTTCCGCGTTCAAGCAAACCGCTTTACTCCAACGGCCGAGTTAGGTGCCACAGCTGCGGAAGGTAGCATCTATTACCATTCGATTGTTGCCGAGGATGAAATCACTGTTCAAAGCATAGGCAACGGAAGCAATTTCGATTGGAAGAACATCCCATTTTCAACTTCGTCGAACTTTACCAACATTTATGCAACCCAAGAAATAGGTGAGGAATTCCCTGCTTGGCAAGCGACTTGGGAGTGGTGGGTTGGTGGAACTGACAATCCGCCCTTCAGCGCAACGACAGTGGAGGTGGTGCTTGTTACAGAGACGGATGACCTGCAGTTTGAAGTACTCAGTTCATCCATGCCGAATACCGGCACATCCGGGAGTTTTGCAACGGAGTTGCCCCCGACGGTTCCCTTGCCCAATGGCGACATACCTACTCAGCGGCTGTTGATCCGTCCCCAGGGCGAAATCTTCTTCCTGCTTTCTCCGCGGTTCAAAGTGATTTTCGAAGGTTGCAAGTTGCCACAGGCCTCCAATTACGCCCCCCTCGCGAATGTGGAAAATAACACGTTGTGTACGTATTCATTGCCCGATATTACCCCTTCCTCGTATTGCAAAGATTTGGATGCGTGCAACTACTCTGAATTTGCTCCCTACCACAGGCCGAGTGGCTGTAAGTACCCGACCTGCAACTCACCAGCAGCACTCAATCAAACGACTTATGCCAACTATGATTTTCTCGGGGAGCCTGCTTGTGAGGGAGGCTTGTGCGTGACTGAAAGCACGGATTGTTCGGGGCAATGGTTGGATCCTGATGACAACACGCGGGGCTGGGGGTTCAACTCATTTTTTGCGAAAGGAGATTGGAGCATCGACTACTGGCCAAGTGAGATGTGGATGGAATTTGATTCGGATTATCCAGCTCAATTGAAGGTGTTCGAGAAGGCGGGCAGGTTGCATTTCACTGCGGGATCGGATGTCCCCGGCATTTCAACCGAGCACAATGCCCTGGTGCAAGTTCCGAACAACGGGTGGTATGCGTTCGATTGGCAAATTACTGAGGCGGCCGCTACGGGTTATTCCAATCTGAGTTTTTGGTTGGATGGGGAAGCCATTGATTTCAACCCCGGTCCGAGCTATAACAACACGTGGCAACAAGGAGATGAGCAAGCACCGCACCAAGGGACAGCATACTTCTATGCCTTTGCGGGACAAACATTTAAAGTGAGCTTGGCGACAGACCTGCCAAGCCAAACCCCAATCGGGGTGGTATTGAGCGATTTCACGTTCGACGTTTACGACATCACTGGCTGTCAAACTTTAGGCGCGATTAATTTCAATCCCATCGCGAATTGCCACGACGAAAGCATGTGCACTTACGCTACGGATTTTGGTGCCGATGAAGGGTGTTTTGACATGGCAGCATGCAATTATGAACTGCCCCTTCCGGGCGTTCATCACAACCCAGATTTGTGCACGTATGCTGGGTGCCAAAATGAGGGAGCGGCGAATTTCTCTCCATCAGCAGGTTGTGCAGGCCCTTGCTGCTTCACTGGAGATTGTGACTTCGCCGAGGACGCATTGGGGCAGGGAAGCGTGCTTTGGGATGATTACAACTGGGTGTGGGAGGAAGTGAATCCATTGCCCGATTTCACGGAGGTGATGTTCGCCCCGGGTGGGATGGTTTTGACAGCTCCTCAAACGACCATGCCGGGCGTATCACAGGCGGTGACTTATACCTATTCGGGCACGAGTGCTCAACCCATGAGCTTCCTATTTAAGTGGCTCCCGGGTGACATGCTTGTGCCGACGGGTACCCCGCAGTCTCCAGCCGGAATGGAGGTGTGGAAGGATGGGGTACTCGTGCAAGAAGTGGTGTTGGATGATTCGGCGGGCGACCAACTCTTCCCGAATACCATGCAAGGCATGCAAGCCTACGCGATTCCCCCATCCCAGTGGCCTGGTGATCCTTTTGGCTTGAATCCGAATATTCCGGGAGTCGGCATGCTCACATCCAGTGAACCCTTGCCTTCGGTTGACATGGCTTATAGGAAGTTGGACTTGATGCTGACGGAAGGCACGACCATTGTGCTCAAAATCAATGCAGACGTCATGGACTACGTGGTGGATGAATCGCCTTGCAAATTGCTGATTACTGCGATGTCTTTGCCGCAGAATGAGTCGTGCAACCTCCTCTCTGACGAGGTGGCAATCGGCTGCACCGACGCAACGGCATGCAACTACGATGCGCTGGCGACGGCCGACGATGGCTCGTGCGTCCCCGTCGGTTGCACCGACCCAAGCGCCCTCAATTTTAATCCTGCTGCAGGTTGCCAATCCACGTGTCTGTATCCAGGAACTTGCGGCAACGCCGTTACGGTCGACGAAACGATCGCCTTTGGATTCCAAGGGCCTTTCCACATTTCAGAAGCGAGTGTGGAGGTTCCAGACGGACTCTTGCAAACTCTGGGACAATCCATCGTCATCATTGGGCCCGACCAAGCAAATGGCGCTGTCGCGAACAGTGCAACGGACTACGGTTTGGAGTGGGTCATCACTGAGGACATAACAATACAGTTCGCCTATGCAGTCGCTTCATGGGACTCCGGGATCACCTATGATGTGCCCTACTACAGCATCAATGGTGGGGAAGAAATTCAGCTGAACGATGTCAACGGGGATGATCCGAGCACCGCATACTTCATGGTAGAAGATGAATCGTGGATTCCTGCCATGGACCTCGCTTTACCGGATGTAAACGCAGTGGTCTACCCGGGCTTTGTAGACAACATGTTGCATCCCATCAAAGTATTGAAGACCCCGATACAGGCATCAGCAGGAGATACCTTGCGCATCGGAGTGCATTCACTCGACAGCACATACGGCCCGGTGGTACTGGCTATCGGCGGGATGACGTGGACCAACCATTGTGGCACGAGCCTGGAGGATTTGGTGTTCGATGGATGCACGGATGGTTCTGCGTGCAATTTCAATCCCTATGCAACAGGAGATGATGGGTCATGTACCTATCCCAGTTTCCCTTGTGACGACGGAGATGCTTGCACTTACAATGATACGTTGACCCCGACGTGTGCATGCGAAGGCACGGTGCAGGATGCGGACAACGACGGCACGTGCGATGCAGAAGACGGTTGCCCCGATAACCCAGACCTAACTGAGGAAGGCGTTTGCGGCTGCTCGACTCCAACGGATATCAACGGAGATGGGGTTTACGATTGCTTCCAAGAGTGCGGGTTTGACACAGATGGAGACGGAATTTGCGATGAGTTTGAAATTGGCGGATGCACCGATAGCATCGCGTGCAATTACAACGTTGCTGCCACGGACGATGATGGTTCGTGCGCTTACACGGGGGAGGCCTGTGCCTGTTCTTTCGAAATTCCATTTGACACGGGGGATTTGCCAGGAGGAGAAAGCATCGTAACCACGTGGACCGGTGGGTTCAGTAGCGGAGTGGAAACGGTGGATGTGACGCTCGATTTCACGTCGTTGTCAGGCAACTATGCGTACGATTTACGGTTCGCTATCTGCGACCCCAACGGCACGTGCGCCGAATTCGGAGGGTTTGATTTGTCCTTCGGGTACATCGATTTGGGCTCCTTGCCCGTTTCATGGAACACCAGTGCTTCAGGAACCTACACAGCAACCATAGACTTGACTCCAGCGGGCTTCACCGGTGATGGGGTTTGGGCGTTTGAATTCTTGAATTCGTATACGGGATCGGGCGCGCTCGGAAACTGGGCTGGAGCATTGACGCTCAATGGCAATTGTGGGCCGGAAGATTACGTCTTGGAAGGATGTACTTCGGAAACGGCATGCAACTACAACCCACAGGCGACACAAGATAACGGAAGCTGTACGTATCCCGGCTGCACGCAAGCCAGCGCATGCAATTACGATTCCCAAGCAGGCTGTGACGATGGCAGTTGCCAAGCTTCGGGCTGCACGGACGAATCCGCCTGCAACTACGCACCGTTTGCTGCATGCGACGACGGCAGTTGCTCGCACGAAGAAGGCGCGTTCGACTTGTCCGAAGGCTTGGGCATTTGGATGTCACAAGTTGATCCGGTTTTGTGTGAAGCTGGCTTCAACGGCCAAATGTCCATTCAGTTCAATCCGGACGGCACCTTCTCATACATCAACGCCTACGCGATCCTGTTCCCAGACGATCCAGGCACGAATCCGTACACCTGGGACGAAGTGCTCGGTGTGTGGTCGATGTGTGGCAACGAGGTCCTCATGACCATCACCGAGCCATCTTACACCATCATTTACATCGACAGCACGTTCCATACGACAAACACGGCGGTGGGAGCGACTTGGGAGCTGACCTTCACGAATGATGGCCAGCCCAACCTTACGGGCGGAACGTATTTGCCCGATGGCACACTGGAAACGTGCGTCAACCTGCTCTACATGCAGCCGGGCTGCATGAATGAGACGGCTTGCAACTACAATCCCAATGCCACGATGGAGGACGGCAGCTGCGAAGTTTCGGGTTGCATGGAAGAGACGGCGTGCAATTACAATCCACTCGCTAGTTGTGACGATGGCAGCTGCGAATACACCGCAGCTTCAGTCGACATGACATTGGGTTCATGGCAAAATTTCGCAACCAGCAGCGCGAATTGCGAAGGACTTTGGGGATTTGGTTCCAACCTCCAATTCAATGCGGACGGTACGGTGGATTACGGTGTGTTCGTCAACCCCGAACATCCTGCCTATAACATCCCGCAAGAATGGGGCTTCTGGTGGATGTGCGGCGATAACTTCTACATGGAAGCCACGGCAGAGGAGATTTTTGTCTTCAACATGGACAGCGTCATTGTTACCACCATGCATCCCCAAGGTGCATACTGGTCTGGCACTTACGGAATCGGGGCTTCTCAGGGGGTTGCTGCGACAGGCGGTTACCCGCTCGACGACATGGGCGAATTCCCCATGATATCGGGAGATTATTATTGGTCAGACGAAAACGTGACAAGCGAGGGCTGCTTTGAGCTGGTCTTGGTTTTGGAAGGTTGCACGGAGCCAAATGCTTGCAACTACGACCCGCTTGCGACCATGAACGATGGCAGTTGCACCACCCCGGGTTGCACAGATGCGACGGCCTGCAACTTTGAGCCCTTTGCAGGGTGCGACGACGGCAGTTGCTCGCACGAAGAAGGCGCGTTCGACTTGTCCGAAGGCTTGGGCATTTGGATGTCACAAGTTGATCCGGTTTTGTGTGAAGC
>CBFHPD010000042.1:0-3639 GCA_965657495.1 uncultured Flavobacteriales bacterium | reverse complement strand
CATGTGGTTTTTGTCAAGGATGCACTCCACACAATAATGCATTTGTGTTCTACCTATCGCTTTTCATTTTGCCATCAGACCAAATGGACATGCAAACATGAAGCTGACGCGTCACCTGTCGACTGGGCGACGCCACCATGCTTGAGGACTGTGTAAAAGCAAACCACACCAGCATGAAATCACTTTTCACCACACTGCTCTCGTTCCTCGCCACCTGGAGCGACGCCCAATCTACAACCGTCCGCAACGAGGTGACTGGCGCCCGCTCGATGACCACTGTGAACGCCCAGCAACTCCACGACGAGCTGACCGCCCTCCTCGCTGCCCAAAACCTCACCGCCACCGACGTGTCGGCCCTGACCGCCGCCTTCAACGGCCTGCCGCCTATCCCCACGGCCGTGAGCGACCTGACCAACGACGTCGGCTACACCACTTTCAACGGCGACTACTCCAGCCTGACGAACGCCCCGACCAGCGTCACCGCGTTCAGTGACGTGACCGACGCCGGCAGTGGCGCTATCATCACAGACTCCGAACGCGCCCTCCTCCTCAGCCTGTCCAATGCCTTGGCCCTCATTGACTCGATGTGCGCCGAACTCGCCATCATTGATTCGATCAGCGCCGAGCTCGAGCTGATTGATGAATTGGAAGCCCGCGTTGACGCGCTCGAGCCAGTTGATTGCAGCATGCCCGTCTCGTTCGATGGCTACGACTATGCGACGGTGGCCATTGGAGACCAATGCTGGTTTGCCGAAAACCTCCGTTCAACTCACTGCAACGATGGTCCCGAGATTCCCTCAAGCCTTTTGGATGAAGCGTGGGCAGCAGCGGACCAGACGAGCACGGGGGGGGGCACGGTGTACGGTGAGGGGAGCAGTGATTGTGCCCATGGGTCCCGCGATGAGGTGGCCAAATTGGAGGACTTTGGACGGCTATATAATTGGTTCGCTGTGAATGATGAGCGCGGTCTGTGTCCGAGCAATTGGCATGTTCCGACGGACGACGAATGGAAGGTCCTTGACATGGTGTTGGGAATGACTGCTGAAGAGGTGGAAACAATAGGTGAGCGCGGGGCTCCCGTCGGAAAGATGCTGCGGGCGTCGCCTCAACATGACCCGCCGGGGGGCGGGTACGGCGATAGCGACCCGCTGAATGTGGGTTTTGAAGGGCTGTACGGAGGCCGGCGCAACCCAGGTGGTTCGTACCAGTTGAATGCCTACATAGGTTATTATTGGACTTCCACGTCGGTCAGCATAGCCCAAGCTTCTATGCGCGTGCTTTCGTCAACGACGGATGCAGTTATGAGGGCGAATTATGACAAACGACGCGGGTACGCTGTTCGTTGCCTGCACGATTGAGCACAGGAGTCGAGCCGAATCGTGTTCTTCGAGCCACGCGGCCAGCGAGACACAGCTTGTGCCGCTCCGGTTGCATCGGGGTTTGTAGGTCCGAATCACCCATGCCAAGTATTTTACGGCGTCGAAAGCTGAGGTGCTTCTGCAATCGGCCTATTTGCCGACAGTTAATTTGTCACACTCAGGCGAATCAGATGCTTTAAACGGCGAGCAAATCGCTGTTTATGCGTGGTTTCACGTAGTTCACGTAATATTTATTGGAGTGTTCGATATCGTTTCTCATCTTGCGATGGAACCAATGCAACTTGTTTACATGAAGACGTTCGTCACCAGTGCAGCGCTGCTTTTTGCAGGCCTGTTGGGAGGGGATGTGTGCGCACAGACCCGCCAACCGGCTACCATGCCGGCTCGGCCCCAAGCCACTGCTCCTGTTTCGCCTCGGCCTGCCAGCACGGACGGCAAAGTCATGTTCGAGTTTGGCAAGGTGCCCACTTTCGAAGACCACGATCGGGAAGCAGCCGCGAAGGAGGCGCAATTGCCGGTGAGGTTCCCGGTGCTTCCGTTGTTTCAGGTGAGCTTGGACTTGCCCGGCTACGTCGACCCGCTGCGCCGCATGAGCATGCTCACGTTCGAGGCCGTGCAGCCAGAATTGGACGACGCCTACAGCCACCCCGACCAATGGGCAGAGGACGTGGCCATCAACGAATACCACGGTGCGGAGTACGCCGACGAGAAGACCCCGATTTCCATCACCACGACCACCACGGCGGCGGGCGATCAATACTATCTGGTCAAATACCGCTTCTTCCAAGACGGCGAGGGCTGGGTGCAGTGGCAAATGCTCCACGCCGAGCCGGTGGAGGGCGGGGGCGTCCGGATGATCAAGGTGGTCAGCCATTGGCCTGCCCAGTTCGCGGAGATGTGCGAGAAGGAGATGAGCTACTATTTGGACCAAAGCCAAATCAACCCCGTCAAGCGCTGAGCCATGAAACAATACCTCACTTCAGCGCTCATCCTCACGGGACTGTGGACCGGCGCGTCTGCCCAACAAGTCGACACCCTCGACTTCGTCATCCAAGGCCAGGAGCTCATGTACGGCGACGGCAGCATCGATGCGGACAATGTCATCGTCAACGAGGCCATCAACTTCAGCCTGTCCGGGAACACGGATTTCAATGCAGCTGCGCTCCAGTCGTATGGGTTGAAGGCTGAAAACCACAGCAATTATGGGCTGCCCAACCTCGGTTTTACGTTCACGTTGCCCGGCATCGACTTGAGTCCCATCGGCGGTCCCAACTGGTCGCTGGGGACGTGGGGCATTGAAACGGTAGCGAACGCTTATGCAGGGGTCAAGCTGCTCGCTCGGACCCATGTGGAGGACTCGGAAGTCCGGGTGGATTATCCCTTTGACTTGCGCGTCAAGGTGCCGGCATACAACCGCGGAGACCTGGTGACCATTCAAGTCGAGGGGCGCCCGAAGGCCGACCTGCAAACGGATGTTTCGCGCTTCATCGAATTGGTCACGCCGAACCTCGAGAAATCCATCGAAAATGCCTTCGGGGTTGGAGCTGAGGTCGGGTTGGACATCTACCTCGGGCCCTTCACGAACAACAGCAGTTGGGATTACCGGTTGGTGGATTTCAACATCCACGACGAATGGACCGTGTTGCGGGCTGCTCCCGATGGGTTCTATGGCGGGCTGGGCATGATCGCCCGACCGGAGCTGACCGCGGCGAATCACGAGCTGATGTCCGCGGCCACAGGTGTTCAGAACCTGGCGGCGTCCACCTTGGAGAGTACGTTGAATGAAGTGGCATCAGGCATCAATTCAGCGATGCCGGACTTTTCCTTCACGGCTTCACCGAGCCCCATCGACGGAGCGATTGAGTTCATGAATTGTTTCGTGGAGCCCGATTGGGACCTGACGTGGTCGTTTGCGCCGGAGGTGCCCGGGGCGTCGTTCGATCAGTGGGAGTACCCGGACATGACCTTCCAAGTGGGGCCGTATTCCCAGGACAACTTTGAATTGGGCAATTCGCCCGCCTTCTACTTCTATGAGGATGAGGCGGGTGATTCCATCTATTACTCCAACCTGTGCATGAACCAAATGCCGCTCTTAGGTTCATTGGACGACATGATCAAAATACCTTCGGGAAGCTCGAACCGCAACAACCGCACGCAACAAACGAGAACTTCCGGCCGGCTCACGAAGCGAGGAACCAAACCAAAGTCCAAGAAGGTGCCCGCATGGATGCTGTTCTGCACGCCCACCTTGCCGGACGTA
>CBFHPD010000041.1:0-8206 GCA_965657495.1 uncultured Flavobacteriales bacterium | reverse complement strand
CATTCGATGCGGACGGTGAAAACTGGCTCGGAGGATGGTCGTACCTCGACCAAAGCGGAGCAGCCGTGACCGGCTTGCCCAACGAAGGCGAAGGCAACACGGGCGGAACCGGCGGATGCGACTGCCCTGACCTCGCCGATCGGACCGAAGTCATCATCTCCGATGCCGGACAAGGCACTGGAACGACCACTTGGACCTGCGACAACACCTACCTCCTCGACGGCTACGTCTTCGTCAACGACGGTCAGGCCCTCACCATCGAGCCCGGAACCGTCATCAAAGGCATGGCCGGTGCAGGGGCCGACGCGGCTGCCCTCATCGTGGCACGCGGAGGACAGATCTTCGCAGAAGGCACGGAGTCTTGCCCCATCATCTTCACGTTTGAAGCGGATCCGCTCGACGGCTCTGTGGCGTTCGATACGCGCGGCCAGTGGGGTGGTGTCATCATCCTCGGCGCGGCTACGACGAACTTGCCCACGGGTGAAGGCCAAATCGAAGGCGTCCCCGCAGACAACGATCGCGCAGCATACGGCGGCACGAACGACGCCGACAACTCTGGTGTCCTCTCTTACGTCAGCATCCGTCACGGCGGTACCACCCTCGCCGCTGCCAACGAAATCAACGGCCTCACCCTCGGGGGCGTCGGTTCGGGCACAACCATCGATCACATCGAAATCATCTCGAACGAAGACGACGGCATCGAGTTCTTCGGCGGTTCAGTCAACGTGAAGCACCTCATGGTGGCCTTCGCAGGCGACGACAGCTTCGACTACGACCAAGGATGGCACGGTAAAGGCCAATTCTGGACCGCCATTCAAGACCCTGCTGTGGGCGACCGCGCAGGCGAGTTTGACGGCGACGACAGCCCAACGGTGACAGCAGATGGTCAACCTTATGCCATCCCCACGTTGTACAACGTCACGGTGGTCGGACGCGGCATCGCAGCCAACAAGCAGGGCTTCCTGTTCCGCGCCGGTGCGGGTGGTCACTTGCACAATGCGGTTTTGGCCAACATCGCCGAAGCCATCGAGTTGGAGGATGTTCAGGAACCAAGCGATGCCTTCGACAAGTGGGCTGCAGGCGATTTGACCTTGTCCAACATCACCCTGACCGCTGTGGGCGAAATCATCGACTATGACGGATCATCAGTGGCCGATGGCGATGCGCAATTGGACAGCTACGCCGCTTCCAATGGCATCGAGGTGGGCGACGCAGGCATCGACTGTGAATTCGCCTTCAATGCCACCGGTGTGGCGGTGACCGACCCCGTGGACTTGACGCCTGCGGGCGATGTCAGCACGACAGCTGCTGCTTCGGATGCTTGGTTTGACGCTGCCGACTACCGCGGAGCCTTCGCGCCCAACAGCAACTGGGCAGCCGGATGGACTTACTTGGACGGCATTGGATTCTTCTCAGAGGGAACCACCACGGTTTCAGGTTGCACGGATCCTGCTGCAGACAACTACGACGCAACGGCTACGGTCGACGACGGTTCTTGCATCTACTTGGGCTGCACCGACGAGGCCGCAGTCAACTTCGACCCGCAAGCCAACGAAGACGATGGTTCTTGCATCTTCTCCGGTTGCACCGATGAAGCGGCAGACAACTTCGATGCGGCAGCAACCGTGGATGACGGTTCTTGCTTGTACACCGGCTGCACGGATGAGGCTGCGAACAACTACGATGCGCAGGCGAACACCGGCGATCCGGTGCTCGAGTGCCAGTACAATGGCTGCACCAGCAGCGACGCGGTCAACTACGACGCAACGGCGAACACCGATGACGGTTCTTGCCAGTTCAGCGTGACGTTCCGCGTGGACATGTGGAACATGGACGATGCGGCACGCGTTGCTGGGGACTTCACTGCAGATGCTGCTGTGGACATGGTTTGGGCCAACTACGCGCTCTACAAGTTCACGACCATCATGCAGGCTGGCACGTACACCTACCACTTCGAAACGGCAGGTGGCATGGTGGAAGGCTTGACGCGGGAAATCACCGTGGACGGTTCAATGGAACTCGAAGCGGTTTGCTTCGACTCCATGATGGCATGCACGGGATGCACCAATGCTGAATTCGCCGACTTCAACCCCCACGCGGGCGAAATGACGTCGTGCGAAGAGGCCCCCGTGGCCGGCTGCACCTACGCCGATGCGACGAACTACAATGCATTGGCCAACATCGAGGACGGAAGCTGTGCCTTCGAGTTGGGCTCTGCTTGCCCAGGTGACTTGAACAACGACGGTGCCGTGGGAACGAACGACTTGCTCGGCTTCCTGGCGGTGTTCGGCACCATCTGCGAGTGAGCTTTTGAACTTCCTTAAAACCCGAAAGGGCCGCTGCTCGCGCAGCGGCCCTTTTTGATTCAAGACTGCCGGCGGACCGAGGAAATCGTGAACGATGCACAAGGATCGCGAAGGCAAGGCCGATGCGCATGGAAGGATGCGCTTGTGGCTTTCGGATTTGAAGCAGCTCCATCATGACCGAATCATCTTTGGAGCACGGGGAACCTTGTGCCGGCGACAGCCGAATGCCCCAAATTCGCACGGGTCGAGCCCATCTTCGAGGCTCACCGACGAGGTGACGCCACGCGATCAAGCATCCTAGGAAATCACGTACCGAAAAAAAGGGCCACTGCACTGGCAGTGGCCCTTTTGAATGCCGTCAACCGATGGGACCGCTTAATGCTTGCGGTGGCCGCCTTTGTGGTGGTGCCGGTGTTTGGGCTCCTTTTCAGGCAAATACTCCGAATCAAACGCCTTGCGGATGCTCCAAACCATGCCCATGACCAGCACGGCATAGGGTATGCCCGCTGCGATGGACATCGCCTGCATGGCCTTGAGCCCCCCAGACCAGAGCAAGGCTGCAGCTACCGCCCCTTCCACCAAGGCCCAAAAAATGCGCTGTCCGACGGGTGCGTCCAATTTGCCGCCACTGGTGAGCATATCGACCACGAGTGAGCCGCTATCGGAAGAGGTCACGAAGAAACTGGTGACCAAGATGATGCCCACCGTGCTCGTCAGGATGCTCAATGGATAGTGCTCGAGCATCACAAACAAGGCTGTGCTCAGGTCGGCCTGAATCGCCTCTCCCACCGAAGCCAATCCCGAGAACTCCAGTTCCAAGGCGCTCGTGCCAAAAACGGAAAACCAGAAAAACGTGAAGATCATCGGAATGCTCAGGACGCTCAGCAAGAATTCCCGCACGGTTCGCCCTTTGCTGATGCGTGCTATGAAAATTCCTACGAAGGGCGACCAAGCGATCCACCACGCCCAGTAGAAGACCGTCCAAGCGTTCTGCCAGTGGTTGTTGGGCCGGAATGCTTCAGACCATGTGCCAAGGGACAGCACATTGCCGAGGTATTGGCCCGTGCTTTGGACAAAAACGTCCAAGATGCGCACCGTGGGACCGATGAAAAGAACAAGCAACAACAAGCTGAAGGCGAGCCAAATGTTCATCTCGCTAAGGAATTTCACCCCCTTTTTCAACCCCGTCACCACCGAAATGGTCGCAAAGCCCGTGATGACAGCAATGAGCAAGGTGTACGTCTCGACCGACACCTCCCACCCGAGCAAGAAGTTCAAGCCGGCACCAATTTGTTGCACCCCGAAGCCCAAAGACGTCGCCAATCCCACCAAGGTCGCAATCACCGCAATGACGTCAATGGCGTGGCCAATGGGCCCGTAGATGCGGTCACCCAGCAGTGGATGGAAAATGCTTCGTATCGAAAGCGGAAGGCCCCGATTGAAGGTGAAATACGCCATGCCGAGGCCTACAATACCGTAAACAGCCCATGGGTAAACGCCGTAGTGCAGGTAGGACATCTGGAAGGCCATGGCGGCGCGGCGGGCGGGATCAGCGATGGCATAAGGCGGCTCGTGGAAGTGGATCATGGGCTCGGCCACGCCGAAGAACACCAAACCAATGCCCATCCCCGCCGAGAACAACATGGCAAGCCACGTGCCTCGCTTGAATTCAGGTTTGGCGTCGGGCCCGCCCAGTCGGATGTTCCCAAACCGGCTGATGGCGAAGTAAAGCGCCGCGAAGAAGGCCACGTTCACGGACAGGATGAGCATCCAACCGAAGTTCTCGTAGGCGCTCTCCTGGAAAGCCGTGAAGAAGGATTCAATGCGCTTGCGAACCACGAGGGTGGCGAGCACGAACCCCACCACCACAATGACAGCAGGAATGAATACCGGAAGGCTCAAGTCAAAGTGGCGGTCGTACCACTTGCGAAGGGCAGAGGGGTGTTTACTCATTTCGCATCGAAAATAAGACGCCCGGGATGAACCGGGCGTCTCAATCAGGTATGTTTATTCAAGTATCAGTCCTGGACGAGCCACATGCGGGTATTGAAGTCGTTGGACCCCAATGCTTCAACGGCAGCAGCGTTGCTTGCACCATTCAGGCTCAATTCTTCGCCGGGGTAAACAAATCGCATGGGCAATTCGTCGTTGTTGCTGTTGTTGCACGGAGGCGTCAGGAACGGGAGCTGGGCCCAGTCCCCTTCGGCCGCGTGGTACCACCGGCGCACTTCCACGTAGCTTTCCATGCCGTGGAAATAAAGCGACACCCACTTCTGCTCTTGCAAGCGAAGGAGGGTTCCGTCCCACGCCACGGAAGGCTGGTTCAGGAAGTCGGCCACTGAAGTCAACCCGGAGTTTTCGGGATTGGCTCCATGGTCCACCATGGATGCCGTGATTGCAGCCTCGTAGTGTGTTGCAGCATCGTTCGTGATCCAACCGTTGAGGGCCGCTTCAGCGAGTATGAATTCCTGCTCGGCGTATGTCAACCAGACGCCCTGTGCCTTGTCCGCCCCCACGGGGTGCCCGGGGTAGTCGTAGTACGCATAGCCCAAGCGCGAACCGCTGTCGTCGCAGCCTTTTCCGCCGTTGATCCACCCCTCGTAAACCTCGGCATCCGAGCCAAGGGTTTCATCGGTCGGACGGGCGTACTCCATCAAGCGTGGATCGGCCGTTGCGGACAAGTGAGCGAACAGCTGCTCTCCCAAGCGAACGCTTTCGAAGTCACCTGTTTTGAAGGGAATGAGCGGGTATTCGTTCGGGAATGAACCGAGGTAAGCCAGGGCAGCATTGTGTGCGGTGCCTTCCATCAATGGACGCGCAGCCACTTCCGCAAAATCAGCGGAAACATCGATTTGGCCTGAAGCATGCAGTAGCAGACGCAAGTGAAGTGCGTTGGCGAAGCGGTGCCACAAATCCGAATCACCTCCGAAGAGGATGTCTCCGCCTACGGTACCAGCTCCCGCTGCGGAGAACAGATCGTGGGCCTCATTCAACAGGTCAAACAACCCGCCTTCTCCCACATAAATGGATTCTTGCGTGTCATACGCCGGATAGAACACGCCCGAAGAACCCGAGAGGGCTTCACGGAAGGGAACGTCGCCGTACGTATCCGTCAACACAGAAAAGGCGAACGCTTTCAATGTCAAGGCCGCGCCCAACAGGTGATCATCGCCCGAGGCGATGGCAGCTTCTTCCATGTTGCGGATGTCGCGAAGCGCCCCATAGAGGCCCTGCCACAGCGGCTCCACACCGATGATCGGTGCCGAGTTCCAATTGTAGATGTCGACCTCGTTCCGCAGGGACTTCGCCGTGTGTTGCGACGCGCAGTTCGAGATGAAGAAAGCGTGTCCCACCAACGTGTTGCTGATGTCGCGAATGACGCCAGGCATCAGGATGTTGGGGGTCACCGCTTCGGGTTGATTCGGGTTGACGTTCAAGTCTTCCAACTTGCCACACCCGAAGAGCAGCACGCCGGAAAAGGCCCATACAAGGGCGATGTGGATGCGATTGTTATTCATCATCGGTGGATTAGAAGTTTACGTTGAGGGAGAAACCGAGGGTGCGCATCGACGGCAGCGACGTCGACTCGAAGCCGGGAACAAATGCCCCACCGCGAATGGAGTACGTCTCCGGGTCAATGGAAGGCACCTTCGAGAACAGCAAGAGGTTCCTGCCGATGATGGATACCGTGGCCGATGCCGCGCCGAGGCGGTCTGCAAACGCTTCGGGCAGTGCATAGCCGAGGCGCAATTCACGCAACTTGAGGTAGGAGGCGTCGTACGTCGCTGCCTCGATGTTGTCCCGGCTGAAGCCGTTTCCGTAGTAAGCGTAGAAGTAATCGCGCGTCGCAACGGACACGTTGTTCTCGACCAAATTGCCGCTCTCGTCGTACATGACGCCTGGCCCCACAACGCCCCAACTGGCTTCATCGACCGCGGTGTAAACCGGGGTGCCATCTGACGCATACGTTACGTCATAGGTCTCGCGGCCTTCGAGGGTCGTCAAGTCGAGGATGGGATCGTCGGCATTGGTGATGGCGCCGCCCGTCGCGCTCAAGGCGTGGGTCCGGCTGTAAATCTTTCCGCCGATTTGGGCCGACAGCAAGAAACCGACTTGGAAACGCCCCATCGTGAAGTCGTTGTTCCAGCCGATCAAAGCGTCGGGCTGGTAGGTCCCAGCGCTCACCTTTTCGGTGGACAGCAATGGCAGGCCGTTCTCGTGGATGATGTTGCCTTCGTCGTCGCGTTGGAAACCGAGGCCGACGAGTTGGCCCAGTGGCATGCCCACTTGGGCTTCGAGGCTCAAATCTTGTCCCCCATCGTTCGGGTAGACGTCGGCCACCATTTGGTAGGTGGTGATCTCTTCGGGCAATGAAAGCACCTCGCTGCGGTTGCGCGTGATGTTCAAGGTGCTGTTCCAAACCAAGCTCTCGCGGTCCACGATGGTGCCGTTCAACACCAACTCCAGTCCTTTGTTTTGGATTTCACCGCTGTTGATGACCCGGCTGGTGTACCCCGACGTGGAGGCCAGCGGCAAGGTCACGATCTGGTCGCGGGAAACGAGGCTGTACCAAGCCAAATCCACGCCGAAACGCCCTTTCCAGAAGCGCATGTCCAAACCGAATTCCAACGAGCTCGTCCGCTCCGGCAGCAAGCTCGCGTTGTTCAACTGGGCACTCTCGCCCGCCACCGGGAATTCACCCCACGCGTTGTCGTACGCGTAGATGTTCCGGATGCGGTACGGATTCGTGTCCCCGCCCACTTCGGCATACGCCGCGCGCAACTTCGCGAACGACAGCGCGGAGTTGGGCTCGAGGTCCATCATTTCGCTCAGAATTGCACTCAACGAAGCGCTTGGGTAGAAGTAGCTGTTGTTCTCCGTCGGGAGCGTGGAGCTCCAATCGTTCCGGCCGGTGACGTCCAAGTACAAGTAGTTCTTGTAGCTGAAGTTGGCCAAACCGAACACGCTGTTGATGCCCTTTTGGTACGTGAACTGGTCCGTGATGACGCCAGAACGCGCATTGCCGAGGTTGTAAATGCCCGGGATGAGCAGCTGCGGCGCATTCGCGCGGAGGGTCGTGCTGGATTGGCGCATGATGTTACCACCGGCGCGGAGGCTCACGTTCAAGTCCTTGTCGTAGTCCACCCCATCGTAAGAGATGAGGAGTTCGCTGTTCGTTTCTTGGAAACCGATGTTGTCCTCGCGGTAGCTTCCGAGCAACACCGACTTGGTGGACATTGCGCGCCGGAAGTTCCGCTGGTCGTTGTTGACATCCATGCCGAAGCGGTAGCGGATGTTCACCCGATCCGTGAGGTCAAAGTCCAACGCTGCATTACCGAAGACCCGGTCCGCCTCGAAGGAATTGGTGTTCTCGTTGACCACAAACCACGGGTTGTTCGTCCACAGCTCCTCCACGTTCGCTTGTTGCACGTTCTCTTGCCCCGGCTTCCAGTAATCCTGCAGGTCCGCGATGGGCGTGTTGCGTGGGAACCAAATCCAGTTGTACATGATGGACGAGCTCTCGTCGTACCCCGCATTGGGCACGTTGTCCGACGCACTGCGCACGTAGTTGAAATTCGTACGCAAATGCAAGCGCTCCATGAAATCCTGCCCAGCGCTCATGCTCAAGGTGTGACGAGTCAAATCCGTGTTCGGCACGATGCCGCGGCTGCCGAGGTGCGTATAGCCCACGCGGAAGTCGCTGTCATCCGTGCTGTTCGCCATCGCCACGTGGTTGCGGGTGGTGATGCCGGTTTGGAAGAAGTTCCGGACGTTGTCCGGCGCTGCCGTGAACGGAACCGCCTCGCCGTTGGAATTCCACTGAACGATGTTGTCGCCATTGGTGCGAGGCCCCCAGTTCTCACCGAACGCATCGTAGTAATTTCCCGTGTAGGTCGATC
>CBFHPD010000040.1:0-6291 GCA_965657495.1 uncultured Flavobacteriales bacterium | reverse complement strand
TGTTCCCCTTGATCATGATGTCCATGAGGGCCAAATCCGGCTTGTGCTTCAGCGCCAGTTCAATTGCATCTTCGCCGTTGTCAGCAGAAGCAATTACGTTGTATCCCAAACTGGTGAGACACCGCTCGATGTCTTTCCGGACGATGACCTCGTCCTCGGTGACTAAGATGTTAATCGGCATGCGTATTCAATTCAACTGGAGGGTACAAACTTAATGATAAACGAACTTCCCCGGGGAATGTTGTGCGCACCATCCAGCGAAGAGCTGCGCACAATCAATTCAGCCTGAATTTGTTCCGTCAATGCTTGGATCAAGTAGACCCCCAGTGAATCGTTCGTGTCAAAGTTAAAATCCTCTGGCAGGCCCACGCCGTTGTCCGCCACTTCGATTTCCACAAATTCATCCTGCACCTCGGCACGCAAAAACAACTCCCCATCGGACACACCTTTGAAGGCATATTTCATTGCGTTTGAAACCAATTCATTGACTATCAATCCACAAGGTATCGCTTGTTCCAAGTTCAAGTGCAACTCGTTCAGGTGAGTACGCAGCTCAACGGGGTCGAGCTGCTGTGCATAACTACTCATCAAATTCACCGTCAACCGCTCCAAATACTCCGCGAAACTGATGGAACTGAAGTCGGTGTTTTGGTAAAGGCTTTCGTGGATGTAGCTCATGGTCGCAATGCGGCTCGTGCTCTCGTCGAGCACTTGCAGCATCATCGGGTCGTTCACAAAGCGCCGCTGCAAATTGAGCATGCTCGAAATCACTTGCAAGTTGTTCTTCACGCGGTGGTGTACCTCTTGCAGCAGGATTTCCTTCTCCTTCAGCGCGCTGCGGATTTGCTGATCGATTTCCTTGCGATCGGTGATGTCATACGCAATGCAACTCACCTCCTCGGTCTGGTGGCTTTCGCTGGTCACCGGATTGATGAAGATGATGAACCAACGGATGGAACCGTCACGCGCCTCGAGGGCCATTTCGAACTGCTGCGTGCGGCCTTCAAACGCATTCTTAATCAGCGACAACTGGCCCTGATACTGCTCTTTTTCTGCCAAGGCCAAAAACAGTTCCGTGAACTGGGTGCCCAATTGAACGTCCACGTTGAACTGGCGCTGGAACACCTCCTGGAAGTTCGAGTTGATCGTGGTGATTTGGTGCGAACGGTCCATGGTCAGCATCAACAGGTACCGCGTGGAGTTGAAAATGGACTGGAGCTTGGCCGTTTGAATCCGGGCGCTGCGTTCGTGGCGGCGGATGTCCGTGATGTCGAGGAAAATGCCCCGCAATCCTTCGCGGTCACCCCGTTGGTCATAGCGCACCGAAGCACTTCCCAACATGAGCAGGGAAGTCCCATTTGCCGAACGGAACACCCATTCATCCCGGGTCCCCTCGAGGACTTCCATCCAATCGGTTCCCGGCTGGATTTCCAACTCGGGCATCACTTGGTCCAAGGTCAATTCCTCGATGGAAGTGGCCTCGTAACCCAGCGTCCGGAAAAAGGACGGGTTCGCGTAAACAAATGTTCCTGAAGCATCTACGAGGAAGATGACGTCCGTCGCGTATTCCAAGATGTCGCGGTAACGCTCCTCGCTCTCGCGCAATTCTTGCTCGGCCAACTTCAAATCCGTGATGTCCCGGCCGACCGCGACGTATCCGATGACCTCGTTCGCATCGTCGCGCATGGAAGCCACGGACATCAAGATGTTGAACTCCTCCCCGGATGCCCGGATGCCCTGGGCTTCTCCAGCGAAGAAATGCTCGCTTTCCAAGTCCTTCAAAATCCCATCCGCTTCCTCTTCATCGGCGAAAAGTGCCCGGAATTCGAGCAGCCGCGCCTCTTCGAAGCTCCAACCATACTCGATGGACGCTGCGTGGTTCCATTGGATGAGCTGGCCTTCCCGATCGAAGGCGATGATCATGTCGATGGAACTTTCGATCATGGAACGGTTGAACAGCTCAGCCGCTCGCAACCGGCGTTGGGTTTCCTTGTGGCGATCGATTTCGGCCTTCAACAACGTGTTGCTTTCCTCCGCAATGGAAGCGCGCAGCTGTTCCTGCAGCAGCTGCGTGCGCGTGGACAGGTCCATGACCGTGACCTGCACCGCCGGGCTGCGGTCGTGAAACGACAGCGTCATGCGCAATCCGACCAGGACTTCCCGGCCATCCGGGTGCAGCAACTTCAGCTCGATGTACGGCGTGCGCACCCCCTCACGGGTGCGCTGCAATTCGCGCTGCAACCGGCCACGATCGGTTTCGATGAACAACTCCTTGAAATCGATTTCGAAGATTTCCTCTTCTTCCCAGGCGGCCAATTCCATGGCCGCACTGTTCGCGTATTTGACCGAGCCGTCGACCAAGAGGAACAGGCCGATGGGGTTGTTTTCGACGAGGAGCCGGAAACGCTCTTTGGTTTGGAGCAAATCAAATTCCGTGCGCTTGCGCTCCGTGATGTCGTAGATGAGCAGCACGGGGTATCCATTCGCATCATCGATGGATTCCGCCATGGTGACCTCGAGGTGGATGCGCTGCTGGGTGGCAGTTTCAGCCTCGATTTCACACCGGCTTCCGTACTGGGATCGGGCCGAGATGCGGCGCCAATCGCGCTCACGGATGTAGTCTCGGACCGAGGTGCCGAGGATTTGTTGGATGCGCTTGAATCCCAACAAGCGGGCAAACTGTTCGTTGCTGTCCACGATGGTTTGGCCATCCAACAGCGCAATTCCTTCCATGGCGTGGATGCTGAGCGACTTGAAGCGCTGCTCAGACTCCCGGATGGCCTCTTCGAAAAACACGCGCTCGCTGATGTCGCGGAACTGGGCGAAGATCCCATCGGGTTGGATGCGGCTCCACTTCCATTCTGCGTGGAAACGCGAACCATCGAGGGCCGTGATGATGGATTTTAGCGTCGTGACGGGGGGTGCGGTTTCGAAATTCGGGAGCTGCACGCCGGGGAAATGGGTGGCGGAAATGGCCGGCCACGGCTGACCAATCCACATGGTGGCCTCCGATCCCAGCATCAACAAGGCGCGCCGGTTGATGGCTTGGATGGTTCCGTTTTCAATCCACAAGCTGGCCTCGGGAAGGGCGTCGAACAGGGAGCGGTCTGTCATCGTCTGTTCACTTTGATGCCGTCCACCTTCTGCAGCGCGCCCATTTCGTACGTGCGGACTTGGACGATTCGGTTGTTCTCCCCGTAATACGTCCAATCGCCGTGCGGCACCCCGCCCTCGTATTGGGCGACCCAGTTCCGCGTGCCATCGCGGTTCCAGCTGATGTGCTTGCCCATGGGGAGGCCGAATTCGTAGCGGCCTTGAAACTGTTTTTGGCCATTGTCAAACGTGTGAACCCACTCCTGGTGGCGCTCGCCGTCCACGTACAATCCTTCTTCCCGGTGATCGTTCACCTGCGTGACCCAAACCCCGTTCCGCTCACCGTCCACGTAATCGCCTTCCAACAGCAGATCCCCAGCTGCATTCCATTCCTGGAACAGCCCGTCCTCCTCGCCATTGCGGTACGACTCACGCCGGTGCACATCGCCATTTGGGTAATACCACGTCCAATCCCCGTGGTATGCGCCCAACCGGTAACGGCCCTCTTGCGCGAGCGTCCCATCGCGGTTGTAGAACTTCCAAAGCCCATCCCGCAGCCCCTCGGCGTACGCACCTTCGCCGAACAGCTCGCCCGAGTCGTAATACAGCTTCCAATCCCCCGCCCGCAAACCGTTTTCCTCCGTAATGCCCTCCGCCACGCGCACCCCCGAACGGTACACTTCGCCGCCCGTCAAATTCCCCTCCTCGTCGTAGGACCGGAACACCCCTTCCGGTCCGTTGGCACCGTAACCTCCGACGCGCGCCACCTCGCCGTTTTCGTGGTACGCCCGGCGGATGTCCAGCAATTGCGTGGTGGCATCGTCCGCTTGCAGCACCCCGTGCTCGTAGCGTTCGAGGCGGTCCAACTCGCCCTTCGCATCGTAGAACATGAACACGCCGTGGCGTTGGCCGTCCGTCCAAGGGCCTTCTTCGATGAGGACGCCGCGGTCGTTCCAAACCAGCCACGTGCCTTTCTTGCGGCCAGCTTGGTTGTACCGGTTGATGCGTTCGACGCCCCGCAAATACCCGTTGTGGTAATCGAGCCGTGCGATGGGCCGGCCGTCGGAAACGTCGTATTCCCAACCCAGTCCTTGTTCGATGCCGCCTTCAAACGGGACGCGCCTCGCGGCGGTTCCGTTAGGGTGGTACGTTGTGGCCACGCCCTCGAGCACGCCATTGATCCAGGGTTTTTCCTCCATCAACTGCCCGTCCGATGCATAAAAGCGCTCGGTGCCGTGCAAGCGGCCTTCGACGTAGGACACTTCGTGTTCGAGCCAGCCGGCTTCGTGGTAGAACCGCCACATCCCTTCGAGCACATGCTCGACCCGGTTGCCCTCGCTGGCCAGTCCTCCATCGGGGTGAAACGTGCGCCAACGTCCTTCGGGTTGGCCATCGACCAAGCAACCTTCGGACGATATTTGGCCCGATTCAAACGTGAACTGCGTCCAATCGCACCCGGGAATCGAATCCGCTTGTGCCCAAACCGCCTCGGTGGCCACCAGAAAAATAAAGCCGGTCGCCACCGCAACCGGGGGAAGGTTCCATCCGTAAGTATGAGCGGTGCGGGCCATGGTTCAAATATCCCGCGACTGCGGCCCACTCCCAACGAGCAATCGTGAAGGTTTTCCAACAAATGATGTATGATGATTTTTTTTTAAAGAAGAGAAAGCTATCATCACTATTAGCGTGTTGAAACGGTGGAAATCGAAGGGGAGTTGGGTTTGGAAACGTGAGTTTTCGGCAATTCCTTTAGAGTTCTGAACGGGGGGTGTGAATTTGAAGCGGCTGATTTTCTGACATGAGCGGGAATTTGAACAGGGTTTTCCACGGTTGTGGGAAACCGTTTGGGCTGAGAAGATTTGGAGGGGCGGTTGTGGGAAACAGGGATCGGAATTGGGGAAAACACGTCCGAAGAAACCGGCTAAAGAATTTGGAAGGAGAGGGGTGAAGTCGGCTTAGGAAAAGCGCAAGAGAAAGTCAAGCGAATGTTACCACAAGCTTTTCACCGGTTTTGAGCGGTGTGCACGGTGAGGCTGTGAATTACCTTGCGGGCCAAATTCATCCGCATGAACATTTCAATAGGAGGGGACCACGCTGGCCCGGCGCTCAAGCAGCGCATCATGGAACATTTTGGTGCTGAGTACACCTTTGTTAACCGGGGTACGGATGGACCTGAATCCGTTGATTATCCGGACTTTGCGCACGCTGTATCGGCGGATGTTGAAGGGGGTGAGGCTGCACTTGGCGTGTTGATTTGCGGCTCGGCGAATGGGGTGGCGATGACGGCGAACAAGCACAAAGGGGTGCGCGCCGGCATTGCTTGGACGCCGGAAATTGCAGCGCTTGCTCGCCAGCACAACGATGCGAATGTGATTTGCATTCCCGCGCGGTTTGTGTCGACCGAGGAGGCGCTGGAGATCGTGGACGCTTTCTTGAAGGCGGACTTTGAGGGCGGCCGGCACGCTCGGCGGGTGGCGAAGATTCCCGCGTTGATGTTGGCTGCATGGATGGGCGTGGCGCAGCTGTTTGCCCAGGATGCTGCGCAGTTTGCAGCGGAGGTGAGGCCGGCGGATTTGAAGGCTCATTTGGAAGTGTTGGCAAGTGACGCTTACGAGGGCCGGGAGACCGGTACGCGGGGTGCGGAGATGGCGGCGGAGTATATCGCGGAGCATTTTGCGTCCTTGGGATTGGAGCAATGCGAAGGGCAGACGTACTTCCAGGAGGTGGAGTTGATGAAGTCGCAAGCGCCGGAGGCCGCGGCCCAGGTTGTGTTCGCGGATGGCACCGTGGATTCGTTGTCGTTTTTGGAGGAGTTCGTTTTTTACCCGGGTTTGGATGCACCGGTGATGCAGGATTTGCCGCTTGTGTTCGCGGGTTATGGGGTGCAAATCGCTGGTTGGGATGATTACGAAGGCTTGGATGTTACAGGCCAAATCGTAGTCGTCCTGGACGGCACGCCCACCGACCGAGCAGGAGACAGCTATTTCACAGACCCCGCTCAAGAGAAGCGCTGGACCGAATCGTCCGAAGCGAAGCGGGCACTAGCTGCCGAGTTTGGCGCTGCTGGTCTGGTGGTGGTTCGATCGGACTACGCGACCATGCGGAGCCGCATGAAGCCCTGGTTGACGCGGGAATCGCTCTCCCTTGTTCGGGAGGAGACGCCGGAATCGGATGAGCAGACGTTGCCGCTATTCTACT